>NZ_JAUBSD010000045.1:0-56826 GCF_036704575.1 Microcoleus sp. K5-D4 | reverse complement strand
AGACCGCCAGCGTTCATCCTGAGCCAGGATCAAACTCTCCGTGTTGTTGAGTTCTTTTGGCTTATATCAAGTTCTTTTCACTCAGCACAATGGCTGGTTTTTTTCCCTTGACTTTTTTCTCGTTGTTTGCGATATTGAGTATTAGCGATGCTTTTACTCTCTATCTTGATTTTTTTGACGAGGTTAATAGTGCTTTAAGCTTTCAAACTATTCTTTTTTCTAGGTTCAGTTTTTTGCCTTTAATCTGCGGTTGTTTGAACCGCCTCTCTTCTGGCGCTTTATTAATGTATCAACTCTCCCCAGAGTTGTCAAGCGTTTTGCGAAAATATTTTTGACTTTGTTTTGAACCTATACACACCAAGGGTTTCGGCTTTCCTTCACTGCTCCGACCTCCGCTGGCTGACTCCTCTTTATAAATATGGGGTCTTTTTTTGGGCCCAAATACGGCTTTGGGGCAGACTCTCTCCCACGCAGGGCTAGAAGAATTCAGTGGTTCAATATGATGATGCGGCTTACTGGGACTCGATCTAAGGCAAGGTTAGAGTGTAAGGTGTGAGGCTGCATCATGGGGTTAGGATGACAGAAGCAGGCTGGTGCATGAGTCATATATATAATGGTGTCTGCATTTCTTGGACTTTACTGAGGGACGTTTGGGTCTCAAATTGAGCCGATCGCCCTTAACAATTCCTCTGATTCAAAATCCAGAAGTTGACACGACACGGTACTCTAACCCTGATCAAACTCCCAGGAATCGATCGCCCGCAAATACACTCTCCTGAATTACACCCTTAAACTCCTTCAGTTACCGCAGTTATCAGCCTTTGATAAGCGAGCGCGAGTTGGTATCCTCAACATCTACATCTAAAAAGTGCAAGTGACTCTCTTCCTCAGTATTGACAGCAATCACCAAACCTCTATTCCCCCAAGGAGCTATCGCCCGGGGTGAGGCAGGGCTGCTAAAACTTCCTACTTGAATCCCTTGACTGTTTACCACTTCTATCTGCCCCCCAACATCTGCCAACACCCATCCCCAATTAGCGACACAAGCAGACACGGGCAAAGTTTCAAGAGGAATTCGCGCTACCTTGAACGGCCACAATTTCATCAACAGCACCGCCGCTTTACCACCTTGAGGAATTCCCAGCAAAGTATAAGGCTCAGGTGTCAACAGCATCTGTCCCACGCTGGCCGACAACCGCACAGAACCCACCGGCGTGCCGCGGCGAGTGTAAACTCTAAAAATAGTTTGGGGATTTTTTGCTTCGTTGTCGGGCCAAACTGCTAAAACGTGTCGCCGATCCAAAAAAATTAATTCTGGTAAATAGTGTTCTGGTAACGGCACAGTAGCGATCAGCTTCAGGGCTTTTTCGCGATCACCCGCACTGCTGTTTCCCGCTAAAGAATAAAAACGCAGTTCGCCGGGAACCGCTACTGTCAACCAGTTGCCATGAGAGTCTACAGCAGCTTTTAAAGGATCTGGACCTTGCCTCCAACCCATATCCAGCAAACATTGAGGCTCCCAAGAGTGTTCATTGAGCCAGTAAAGTTTTTGCGGAGTGAGAACGCAACAGCCGTTGGAAACAGGTAAAATGCCGCGCACGATTTCCGGCATTAATGAAATAGAAATAGACATTTCTCCTGTAAATAGCTGTTTTCCCGGCTGAGACAAAACCTTCACCTCTGTACCTACAGCAGCATAGAGATACGTTTCAGTAGCAATTAAAGCGGTCAACGGTGCAGGAAGTATCAGTGGCTTTGGCTGCGAAAGCGAATAGCGCACAGTCCGAAGTAAATTAATAGCCGACTGTGATGCTTTTTCCTCTTCAACTTCCAGCAAAGAGTCACTTTCCGACTTCAGACTTTTATCACCACTGGTTGTGGGATTTTCCCAGGGAATAATGCAGTCGCCCAATTGTCTGACAGCGGGGTCGTACAGGATCAGTCGCAGAGCTTGAGCCATTTGCGAAGCACTGGCAAAGCGGCGGGCTGGCAGCTTTTCTAAAGATTTTTTGACTATTGCTTGCAAAGGTTCGGGGATGGCGTCGGGAAATTGCAAGCGTTGATTCAGGTGCGCCCACCTCAAGTCTCCGGGGGTTCCCCCAAAAGGGCGGTAGCCCATTAGCAATTCAAATAGCAGAATTCCTACTGCATATATATCTGACATCGGGGAAAAAAGACCGTAAAACCGCTCAGGGGCCATGTAAGCGGGGGAACCTACGGTAGCGTCGGGAGAAAGTTCTTGGTGGAGGCGAGTGGTACCAATTTCTGGCAGCCGACGCGCGATGCCAAAGTCAGAAAGCCGGGGCGACCAACCTTTTGCTCCTAAAGTGAGGAGGATATTTTCGGGTTTGATGTCGCAGTGAACTACGCCTCGGCGGTGGGCGTAGTCTAAGCCGGCTAAAACTTCCATGACTAGCTGTAAACCTTCGAGCAGACGCAAGGGGCGCTCTTGTTTGAGCAGGTTGCGGAGGGTTCCTCCCTCGCAGTAGTCCATCACCAAGTACCTGCCTGTAGCTGTGTGTTCTAGAGCTCGGCAGGTAACAATATTGGGGTGCTGCAAGGTGATCAGAAACCACAGCTCTCGCAAGAATTCGCTAGTTGGGGCTTTCTGATGACTAAGTTCTTTGAGAGCAACCAGTTGGCTGGTGAGGCGGGAGTCCTGGGCGGGAGCTTCTCGAACGCTGGCACAAAAGACTCGACCAAATTGTCCTTGTCCGACTAGCCCTAAAATGCGGTACTTAGAATGTTGCATCGGTCTAATTATAGAAAAAGCTTGAGCTAGTATTAAAATATGTAAATAATTCTGACAAAAATTCAAATTTTTGAATCGCTCGCCAGGTACAGCCTATGTTATCTCAGGTTCATTCTCAGCCTCCTTGAGAGCGATCGCACAGTCGCACTTATTAAAATCCTTGAGTTTCGGGACTATAAATCTTGCCGGATTCGGGTGTCAGATCGGGAACTACCTGTGGCTGCTATTTTAGTCGATCGCGACTATTACAGTTTTTTCAATGCCATGCAGAAAGTATCTAAGGTTTTAGCTTTTCAAGGCTAAGCTGGGGAATCGGGGCGAGGGTACAGTGATATGACCAAAACAGAAGTGCGGTTATGCCCTAGGGGTTAGAGAGCCAGAAGCCGATGCTGTCGTCAAGGCATCTTAACCTTTTTGAGTGTTAGCCAAATTTTTTTGCGCTTTAAATAAGTTGATCGTAACTTGCTAAATACTGAACTTGACAGGAGCAAACATCAATATGGTTAAAATTATTAAACTAGATCCAATTGCGGAGGAAATAGCAGTCGAAACCCGATCAAATATCCTGTCTGCCTTACTTTCCAAAGACTTAGACGTTCTCAAGGAATGCGGGGGACGGGGAATGTGCGCTACCTGCCATGTTTACATTAAAGAAGGCATGGAAGGCTTGTCGGACATGAACCGCCGCGAGAGAAGGACGTTGGAAGTCATTACTACGGCTAGAGCCAATTCGCGACTTGCTTGTCAGGCTCAAATTATGGGCGAGGGTGTGGTTGTACAGTTGCCTGCGGGGATGTACATTAATGCTATTGAAAATGTCGAAGCTCTGATAGGCCGCCGGGCCCAGCAAGATTTATTACACCCAATTACGGGTCAAGTAGTTGTAGAATCGGGAAAGTTAATTACTCGTTCTATCGTTACACAGCTTAATGAAACGCGCTTTCAAGTAGGACAGTATTTAGTTCGGACTAAAGAAGCTTAAAACTGATATCTTTGTATTTTAGTAGTAGAGAAAAATCTATGTTGAGCCAACTTGCGCGTTTGAGCACGGAAACAGACGGACGCTACGCCAGTGCAGAAGAACTCCAATTTTTGAAAGACTACTTTCAGTCTTTGAATCACCGGATGAGTGCTTATAAAAAAATTCAAGCCTCTGAAACAGACATTATGCGGCAAGTGGAAGCACAAATGCTGTCTCTAGACCCTAGTTTATTTCGGCGCGGGGCTAACGATATGACTGAAAAGTGCCGTGGAGATATTGTGCGGGTGTTGAGGCATTCAGCGGCAGCACTGTTGATTAATGATACTGAACGGTTGCGCGATCGGCTACTACTTTGGTTGCAAACTATTTTAGGCGCTGTTCAAGTTAGAAATAGTGCGACCGTGACCTACGATGTGATGAAAAAGGTTCTAAAACAATATCTCACGGTAGAAGAAAGGAACCTATTTTTTCCGATTCTGGACATCAACCGCACTTTACTCGGCAAATAATCAAGGGGATTGAGAAGTTAACGCCGATAAACTGTGCCGTTAGGAAGAGTGGCTCCTATCAAATTCGCTCCTGTTAAATCCGCCTCAGTGAGAATGGCTCCCCGGAGGTTGGCTCCTGTCAAGTCAGCTTTCTGCAAGTTGGCTTTACTCAGGTTAGCTTTGCTCAAGTTAATTTCATGCAGGCAAGAATTAGAAAGGTCGGCATTGAGCAGGTAGGCTAAACTCAAGTTTGCTTTGCTGAGGTTAGCCCCGCTCAAGTTAGCTTCCATCAGATAAGCACCGCTCAAGTTGGCTTCGTTCAACAATGCCTCTGCCATATTAATTCCAGTTAAAAGTTTGCGGCTCAAGTCTACACCGCTGAGGTCTGCCCCGCTGAGGTTAATACCACTTAAGTGGCTGCCATTCAAAGTAATGTTTCTCAGATAGGTTTTGCTGAGGTCTGCTTTGCACAAATTGGCTCTATCCAAGCAAGCTTCGCTAAGGTCTGATCCGATCAAGCAGGCGCCATTTAAATAGGCTTGAGTGAGGTTAGCTCGTCTGAGATTAGCTTTCAACAGGTTGGCTTTGCTGAGGTTAGCACGGGTTAAGTTGGCTCCGGCTAGGTTGGCTTTGGATAATTCGGCTCCGGTGAGCTGTGCTTCGGTCAAGTCTGCCTCTTTCAGACTCGCTAGACTTAAGTAAGCATCTTTGAAGTTGGCCCCGTTGAGATTGGCTTTAATCAGATAGGCTTTACTGAGATTTGCCTCAGTGAGAACGGCTTTTGTGAGGTTAGCGGCGCTCATATCTGCACCTATGAGATTAGCATTGGGAAGAATTGCTCCGGTCAGGTTTGCCCAATTCAGATGAGATCCGGCTAGGTTGGCGCCGGTGAGATTGGCTTCGAGGAGATTGGCTCCACTCAGACTGGCTGCCATGAGGTTGGCGCCGGTGAGATTGGCTCCGCTGAGGTCAGCTTTGCTGAGATTGGCTCGGCTCAGATGGGCTTTGGTGAGGTCGGCCCCGCTGAGGTTAGCACCGATTAAGTAGGGTCGTTGCTGGTGTTGGTTGAGGTTTGCCAAAATAAGAGTTGGGGCATCGCTGGAACGGTATAAATCGATCGGACTCAACACAATGCCGCGCAGATTTGCCAGTCTAAAATCTCTTTCGCCGGCTGCATATCGAGTTAGAAGTTCATTGGCGTCCATTAAGTTCTAGCAAAATGTTTGAGGTTTTGATTGCTTTTAAATTTTATGAATTTCTAGAGTAAGTTATGAATTTTCTAGCTGCTAGTTATAATCAGATTTTATTTAAATTGCTAAAACCTGATTTTTTAACTTAGGAGCTTTTTTATAATTTAACTCACAGTTTTGATGAGACGGGGGATAATATGGCTAAAAAAAAATGATTTGACAGCTATTAACAAAGTAATAGCTGTCAAACAAGTCAATTTTTCTGGAAAAGTTGACTGAGAATAGCTTCATGGTCTTTTCCTTCTTCGACCATAGAATCTGCAGGTAGGAGGCGATCGCGCAGCCCTAAAATAAAGCGGTTGCAGTCCGAACCCAATGATTCGCAGGATGTTTGCAGGCAGTGAAGTTCTCGACCCGTAAGCTGACTAAAGAACGAACTTAAAATACCTGCTTCTAAAAAACAGGCTGGTCGCTTAGACTTGGGAGCTGTTTTAGCAAAAAGAGAGTTAGCAATTTTTACTATTAAAAATCCATGTTCGGAATAGCTGGGGTCAAACTCAAATGTTCCCCATCCATGAGTTTTCCAACACTGCTGTAAGGACTGAAGAAATTCTACCATTTCCATTTCAGAAACTGGCTGACCGTAGTATTCGCTGACTTCTTCGCAAAAACGCACGTAGAAGTTTTTACCCCACCAGCGACCGCAGTTGAAAAGTACGAGGCGGGAGGCTTGACCTGTTTCTTGTTCTAAGCCGATATAAATGGCTTGAATCAGTGTTTCTGGGAGTGCTAAGAGCCGATCACCCCGGCGGTTTTCGAGGAGGCCGAGTTCGAGGTCGCCTCGGACGTAGGCATCGCTGGCAAAGTAGTTCCCAGGGAGTCGGGGCTGTTTGAGTAAGTCGGCAATATTAATCATCGGGAATTGGGAATTGGGAATCGGGAATTGGAAATTGGAAATAAAGCGGATTATTTATTATTTTGGTCAATAATAATTGACTGTGCTTGGTCAAAAAATGGTTGCAATATAGCCCGGGCTTGCTCGGAAAGCAATTCTTTTAAACGAGTTTGCAGCAGATTGCAAACAGTTGCTTCGATTTTTTGAGTTTGGTGGGCTGCGACTATGCCGGAAAGCCAGTCTACAAGGCGCTGTTCGAGAAAATTTCGATCGTTCAGCAGCATAGCCATAGCGCAGTACCGCAAGACTAACACCCAGTGTTTGAGCGATCGTTCTAAGGTTTCTTGTTTTTCGTCGGGGAACGTTTCTTGTAGCTTGTTGGCTACTGGTTGGAAGATGCTTGCTTCCTTCTCTCGTAAAAATTCGTAAATTTTTAAGCGCTGGACAAGGGTTACAGCTTGACGCTTAAAAGCTATGAGTTCTTCGCCTTTTAAAAAGCGGTTTTCGGCCTGATCCAGCAGCGCCTCAATCTCAGGGTGCATGATTTTAATTAAGTGGTAATCGGTAATTGATAAAAGGAAGGAAGTTCGGCAACGAGCAAGGTACGGAATTTAACGGATTTAACTAATGGATTTTGAAGGATGAGGAAAGAGGGGTGAGGGAAAAGGGATGAGGGATGGCCCTATTTTTCATTTTTTATTGCCTACACAGATTAAAACAGGTCGAATAGGTCATCAATGGTGACTTCGGCTTGTTCAGAAATAGAAATTACTGGCAAGGGTGGCGGTAGGGGTAGGGCACCTACTTCCGGAATTCCTTCCCAAGAAATAGCTTGAAAAAAGTCTGCTACTGGCTGGGTTAAACTCAGAAGTTGACCGGGGGTCGAGCCATTTGGGGTTTCTAAAGATTTTCCCAGCCAATTATAGTGACCAAAGAATTCTTGGACAGATTGGTCCAACCATGAAGTTTGACTTTTCATCTTTCTTCCTGCCTGGAGAAATCCACCATCGCACTTTCGATCGCGAAATTGGTGGGAGGAAAGGCAGGGCAGGGGATGTGCCTTTCCAGGTTGTTTACCGCAATATTTCACCGTGTTGCAGTCGATTTTGAATATCGCGGGCGTTGGCACCTTCGTTGAGCCAGAATGCTGCTGCATCAATTTTATCTGGGTTGCCAAGCAGGAACTTGCAATAGGTTTCTCCCATTGAGTAACATTGGAGTTCTATGCAGCTCAGAGGCTTTTTGACTAAAGAGCCGAAGAAACCGGCGAACAAACCGGCGTATAGGTGGCAAACCGGTTTGCCTACGTCTCCCAATGTGCGAGCAACTGCTGAGTCAAAGAGGTTGATGAAGATGCAGCCGTGTTTGCGATCGCTCATGTCCACTTCCCAGCGACCCCAACCTTGAGCCGTGAAAGGCCACCACCAAGTTTCTAGCAGAAACATGAGATTTGACTGGCGAATGTTCTGGCTGTATTCGGCACTAAACCATTTTTGAAAAAATTCGGAATCTTGGAGTCCCCACTGGCAACCAATAGTATACATGATGACAGAGGACGCGGGGCCGACTTCTTCTTCGAGTCCCTCCACTAAACCGATAATGAAGTCTTCGCTGGTAAAAATGTTACGCGACTCATTCCAGTCGTCAATTGTACCCATCTGGCGATCGAAGGCAAAAAAATCCTGAAACCTATAGTGGCTGTGAGTTTTAGGATGATTTTTCTTCAGTAGCGATTCGCTGTGGGGGGAGATTTCTTTTTTGGCGGTAGAGACCATTGGCGGGTTATTCCTTTTTGGTGTAGTTTGGTGAAAATTAGAGTCAAATAGAGTGGCCTGTGTATCCAATTTAACTTTATTTT
Organism: Microcoleus sp. K5-D4; assembly: GCF_036704575.1. NCBI lineage: Bacteria > Bacillati > Cyanobacteriota > Cyanophyceae > Oscillatoriales > Microcoleaceae > Microcoleus > Microcoleus sp. K5-D4. The sequence goes on along the minus strand of NZ_JAUBSD010000045.1, from coordinate 48,661 downwards.
TCTAAAGGCAGGCACAGGGTATAATTTTTCACTGCAATATAAAAATTAAAGATTTTAAGATGGTAAATTAGGGGGCTTGTTGGGAGTTCTGCCTTCGGACAACTGCTCTGTGAGTGGTGACGAAAGTGGGTATAACCTTAAACGGCTATGTGTTATCGTTTTGTGCAAGCTGTCCACTATATATATAGGGCATATGGGGATGAAAAATCACGCTTGTATTGCAATAGGCATCAATCAATATCAGTTACTCCAGCCTTTGAGTTATGCCCAAGAGGATGCAGAGGCCCTGTACGGTTTTTTGACTGAGGAGGCGGGTTTTGCGCCGGATGGATGTCTGCTGATGACCGATAGCTCGCCGTCGCTGTGGGGTCAATCTACATATCCAAATCGGGAAAATATTCTGAGATTGACCCAAAGCCTCTGCGCGGAACACGTGCAACAAGGAGATTTACTCTGGTGTTTTTTTAGCGGCTACGGTGTCAGCTATGAAGGTAAGGATTATTTGATGCCTGTTGACGGCAATCCGGCTGACATTCAGGGTACGGGGATTCCGGTAGAGTTGCTGTTGAATACTCTGAAAAACGCTCCTACGGAAACGGTATTGGTGCTGGTTGATATGAACCGCAGCCAGATTGTGAAAGCGGGGGAAACCATCGGCTCTCAAACGGTCGAGCTGGCACGGGAACTGGAAATCCCAACGGTGCTTTCTTGCCGCCCGAATCAAGTTTCGCGGGAAACTTCGGCTTTGCGTCAGGGGTTTTTTACGACGGCGCTTTTGGAGGGGCTGCGATCGGGACAGTGCACGACCATTAAGGGTTTAGACCGTTTTTTGAGCGATCGACTGCCGGAGCTGTGTGACCACCATTTGCGTCCGAAACAAGAACCTTTGATGGTGGTGAATCCTCCGGGAAAGGCTAATTTGGTGATTTTGCCGGATGCTTCAGGGGTACCAACTGCTGCGTTGGCCGGACGCAACGGCAATATGACGGTTGGTACGGCTGATGGGTTCGATCGCCCGCAAATGGCGACGGCTACGGCTCGGATGGATCTGCCTCCGGCAGTTCGCAACGCTCAGGATTTGCCTGTTGAGAAGCCGCCTGTGTCGCAGCCAAATGCTGTGGCCGCTGCTGATGGGGGGGGCGATCGACCGAACTTGCAAAAGCCGGAGGATGAGCATAACGGGGGGTCGGATAAGTCATTTTTGCAGCAGCTAGTTTTATGGAGTTCAGCTACGGCTTTGGTGCTGCTGTTGGGTGTTTTTGTGACGAACAAATCAATTTTTATTGGTCAGCAGGAAGGAGATCCTCGATCACCTGCTGAAAATGCCCAAAACTCTGGATCTCAAAAATTTACTGGTATTGGGGGGTCGCAGAACCAACCGCGGGCGGTGCAAGCAGGGACTGGAACCAAGCAGCCACCATCCAGCCAGCAGGTGTGGGCTGAGGCGAAAACTTTCCTCAAGGATGGTTCGGCTTCTAGTTTTAATAAAGCAGTGGTTAAGGCTCGAACGATTCCGCCGAGCGATCCGCTCTTCCCGCAGGCTCAGCAGGATATTGAGCGCTGGAGTTTGACAATTTTGGATATAGCTAACGGGCGGGCTGCTCGGGGCGATTTCCAGGGGGCGATCGGGGCGGCTAAATTGATGCCTGATGTCAATCAGCCTGTTTACAATCAGTCGAAACAGGCGATCGCTCAGTGGGAGGAGCTATCCAAAGACCAGGATGTAAATGCTGCTTTGCTATCGGCTGCTAAGGGTCAAATTAAGCGGGGGGTTGCCTCTTCTTACAGTAAAGGCATCCAGCAAGCTAATAAAATTGAACCCGGTCAGCCGAAGTATGAAGAAGCTCAACAGTTAATTGGACAGTGGAGCGAAAGTATTCTCAAAATTGCTCAGTTGCGCGGCTCTCAAGGAAAGCTGAAAGAGGCAGTTGAAGCTGCTTCGCTGGTGCCGTCGGGTACTAAGAGTTATCAGCCTGCTCAGAAGGAGATCGCCAATTGGAAAACTAAGCTGCAACGCCCGAAAAAAGGTTGATTTAGTTGATAATTTCTCGGTTTCCCACCGAGAAATTATCTTAGCGACTGACCAACATCGGTCGTGAGCTTGATCGATACCTCTTGATACTGCAAAAAGAGACCTACATATCGATAATTTCAAACCAATAATTTTATTCACCATTTCCCCTCCCAGCTTCTGCGGGAGGGGATTTTATATGTTGCCTGGTCGGTTTGTTTTGTAGAGTGAAATATCTCGTATGAGCTGGTTAATGGGGGTTGCATAATAGCGGGAGGATTTTAATCTTTTTTGTGATGAGCCCATGAGTCCGAAGGCGTGTATTTTCAAAGCAGGCGGGACGCCTAACCCTATTCCCCACAATGCCTCAAATTGTGCAACCCCTGTTAATTAATATTTTAAATTCACGTCCAAAGTTCCCTAAATCGGCACGAACACCGTCAAAAATGAGTTTTTTTTTAACAATAAATGTGGTCTAATTTAGGTTAAAAAAAACAAATTTTCTAAGTTAGATAAGTTTAAAACCAATTAAAAAAGTTAATTTTTGTATTTTATTTTGTAGGTTTTTCAGCTTAATTTATAGTTAAATTCAACTTAAGTAACAAGCAAATTTGGCTATAGTGAATTCCTATATAAGGCAAATGACCAAGGCAAAATCGCCTTAAAAATAGGGTATGCATAGTTAATGTTTTTATCTCTCTTTGTGGGCTATTAGGAGCGATCGAGGGCTCGAAGACTGTTTAAACTTGTGCTGTTTTAAAATTATTAGCAGGTATCCATCTGTTATGAATTATACAAAATTAGCCGTTACTGGCAATTCTCGCGGAGGAGCGATCGCCCCCAAGGAATTCAGGAAACAGATGCACCGCCACACAGCACAAAATATCTGGATTTTCAAGCTGCGAGTCTTCGTTTGCCCGGAGCTCACAAAGCTGCCTTAATTAACACAAATAAGGGCTTTGCAAAAAAAGCCAAAAAATATTTCCTTGAGAAACAAGAATACAAACTTGGTCGCTTATTGTAGCCCCGGTAACAACACGTATGCCTGAAGTTATAGTTCACAGCTAAGTCTACGAGACGATCTAAATCAATAGGGTGAGGTGGCGGTGTCCGGGTGTTAAGAGGGGCGATCGAAGAGGAATGTTCCCGGAGCGATCGCTTCTCAATCGGGGAGTGTAAAACCTAGGAAGGCAAGGCGTTGGAGACAATCCTGAACTTTTTGAGTTCAGAAAAGTAGCGTTAGCACTAAACTCTGCCGTATTGTGGAAATCGAGCCAAATTTGTAACAGTTCTTAACTATAAATAATTCTGCCAAAACTGCTAGCATAGTGACACTTTTGTTAGCAAAAACAGATAAAGTAAATAAAGTTGGCTAGCTCTAGACGCGCCGATCCCCATCCTGGGGATGTTGAATCAATTTGATTCATACCAAGTGGTTTTAGAGTTACAATCGGAAGCAAAGCATCGCTATTTAACTGAGTTCTTTACTTACTTTTACTTTCAGCTATGAACGTGGATTTTATCAAAGCCCAAGTCAGGTTGCTACAGGGTGCAAGTTCATCGGAGCGAGAAACCCTTATGAAAAACATCGGCGTCTGTGCTGGCGTGATCCGACCGGGAGAGTACGTGACTCCGCAACGGAAGCACGCCATCACTCTCTGGCTGCAAACAAATGCGGTTCGCCTCCGGCTTCCCCAACTTCCTCTGGACTTATCGGGCCAAAAGCCTTAACAGGGAAGTAATCAAGACGTAGCGACAGAATCAAAGAAATTAGTCAATCTTACCTAAAAGTGCGTTTTTCTTGAGCTGTACAGGATCAATGAAACACGATTAAGATTGAAAAAATGTTTGTAGGGAAAGTTGGGCTCGAAAACACGCCTGTGGACAAGAAGCGGCCGACCGCTTTGGTAGAAGCAGGAAGTGAACGTCAAACCTGCTCTAAAAGTAGATTTGAGTAAGTTTCACAGAAGGGATTATTCTGCACAACTATAACCTGGGTTATTTGCTTTTAGATTTGAGATTCACCATTTAGCTGGTACTGGGTAAATTTGCTATTTGTGGATCGCCTGAAAAACTATCCTATTCAATAGGTATAACTAATTACAGGGGCAGTCATTGAACTGCCCTTACTTTTGAACCCCGACGAGAAACTGCTGCAAGTTACAATAAACGCATCTACTTGCAGATAGAGTTTAGGTGAACTCTCATGTAAGCAGCAGCGGCTCTATATTATCTGGTATGTTCGAGAGAAGGGGAGAGGGAGAGAGGATTTGACGAGCTTTAATAGGGAATTAATATCATCAAACAGAACGAGTTATAGCAACCCTTGCAGGAGTCGTACAAAGATGTAGGGATAGGGCCTTTCTTTGCCTACCCCTGCCTCATGGGGGCAACCACGGGGGGTTTGCCCCTACAAGAATTACACAAAGGATTTAGGATGGCTATATTACAATTCACTTGCTTTCTAATATATTTTTCTACAAAAATACTGTGAGCAAAAAACAAAAATTTCCTTATTTAGTTGGTTCCCGATGGACTTCACACCAAAAAACTTGGGGGTGGCGACACTTTCAAGTCGTTAACCGAAAAAACGAAGGTAAATGGGTATTTGCAGAAATGGTGGCGGCTTGCGATCCAAATGTACGTTTTTGGCTGAACGCCGCACAGCTCAAAGACCGATCGCTCTGGCAAGCTGGATGGCAGTCTACGCAAGAATTAGAGGAACTAGAAACAGCAGACTAAAAGACAGGGCTGTGGGGTAAAGTGAGGGGAACTTCCGCCGCCTGCTGCTATCGTTCCGATCCAAACCAATACGGAGTGAGACTTTCCCGGTTTTGAAAAATCTTTTACATAACTAAAAGTGCTGGAAACCCTTATGTGGCAGCGTTTTTGCTTAAGTAAGTCCGTGGGAAAAATCCTAAGTATGTAACAAAACATTAAGTACGGCGATCCGAACTCAATTTAATGCGTTTTGTAGGGTAGTGTACTTTTTTTCTCTACTAAAGCGATAAGTTAAAATGACTAAGGTCGATCGTCCCATATTTCCAACGGCACAGGGCGCAACCTTCCCGCTACTTCTACACTCGGCCAATTCGGATCAAAAGTCAAATTTTCCAACGTTCCATCGCTGTGAAGTACAAACGTATCCTCAATTTTTGCTCCCGACAAACTCGGATTCCAAGCCACAGCCATATTTTCTCCCAAAATATCTGAAGTAGCCGGATTCGCCACAATTTCGCGCGCCAAATATCCGGTAGTTCCGCCTTGATGGTGTTCCGCAATTGCTTGAGGATATCCGTGCTCTTCGTAAGCAGTTTTAAGCGTATCATAAACCGAATTCAGCGTTACTCCCTGCCGACACAAATTTAGCGCCGCTGCTTCAATTTCTCTGACTTGTCGGTGCAACTCTGAATGCTTTTCCCCAAGAAAATCGAAACAGACAAATCTGGTTAAATTTGCATACAAACCCCATCCCCTAGCGCAAAATACTAACATTGCTTGTCGTCCAATTTGTTCGGCGGTTGCTGTGGCGTGGCGGTACAGTGGCAAACGCCTTTCTCCAGCAACTAATGTCAGGGCTGGATGCAAACCTCTCGCCCACAAAGCCTCTGCACCGGCTCCGGCTAGCTGATATTCTGTCCATGTTGGTTTGGCTGCGGAAAGTACCTCTGTCATCGCTTCGCTCGCTAAACGCCCGACTCGCCGGTATCGCTCTAATTCGCTGGACATCATTGTCTGTTTGCGAGACTGTAAAGATGCGATTATTGGTGTTTCTTGGGCATTTGGCCGATCGCTCATGACGTTACCGCCACCAGTAATTTCTTTGACAAAAGCTTCGCGCTGTGCGACATCTGCCCAAGGATAGATGTGCATTTGAAAGTTGGCTGGCAATTCTTCATCTTGCAAGCGTTGAGCTTCGATTTCATCGGTGAGAACCCAAGCTGTTTCGGCGGTAATTAAAAGTTCTGCAACTCCTGTTTCTGCGGTTAGCAATACTGTATGGGAACCGCCCGCTGTGGCCCAGGCAAACCAGTCTGTACCGCGCAAGCGAAGGGCGATCGCTTTTGTGTCGGTTAAGGCTTTGCGGATGAATTCAAGTTTGCTTTCAACTTCTGGGTTAAATGAGTTTATCATTAGCTTTATTGCATATAAATTGTATTTTTTGGGCGGGCGGGACGTCCACCCACAATAATTGCATCAAACTTTACTTGAAAATTTAAATGGGTTTCAGCTTATATTGACAGATACGGCTTGCAATTCTTTAGCTTTTTCTTCGGGTAAAGCGTCGTTGGCAAACATTCCGGCGGCGAGTTCGGTTCCTGCGAGGTATTTTAGCCGATCGCTCGATCGATAGGGCGGATAAAATTGGGCGTGCAAATGCGCTTCTGGATGGGGTTTCCCGTCTGTGGGTCCTTGAAACCAAGCCATCAAATAAGGGAACGGGCGATGCCACAAACCGTCGTATTTGAGGGTGACTGTTTTTAAGGCCTTAGCGAGTGATTGCCGCTGTTTTTCCGTCAAATCGATAAATGTAGCAGCGGGGGCGATCGGGGCAATCCACACTTCGTAAGGGTAGCGAGCACAAGCGGGGACAAAGGCGATCGCCTCTTCGTCTAAATAAATAATTCGCTGGTTGTCGGAAATCTCTTTTTGAATCAAATCTTGCAGCAAACCGCTACTGTTTTTTTGATAGTAAACCGATTGACATTCTAACATCCGTGCCGGCACGGGTGGCACGAACGGATAAGCGTAAATTTGACCGTGGGGATGGTGCAAAGTTACTCCGACTTCAACGCCGCGATTTTCAAAGGGCAAGACGTATTCAATTTCAGGATTGCTACCGATAACTGAAGTGCGATCGGCCCACACTTCTAACAGCAATTCCAAGTGAGATAACTCCAAAGCGCCCAAGGAAGCCAGCGGATCTTGAGTGAAAACAACGACTTCGCAAATGCCTTTGGCGGGCAAAGTTTCGACAATATTTACAGGTGCATTTTTTGCTTGCAAAGTCATCGAGGGAAAGCGATTGTCAAACACTGCTACATCGTAATCTCCCGGCGGCAATTCTGTCGGAAACTTAGGGTTAATTGTAGCTGCCAGCGGGTTGTATTCGGGCGGCGGCATGAAAGTTCTTCCCTGACGGTGGCTGGCGTATGCTACCCATTCCCCCCGCAAAGGATGCCAGCGAAAGTGGGGGTTTGCCTCTACGGGTTCATTGCTGGGACTTACGGCCGCGATACCTTCTGGGATTGGATAGCGGCTGTACAGTGTGAGTGGGCGGCCGTCTGGTTTTAGCAATTTTTGGGCGTACATTTTTTGTAGGGGCGGGCGATCGCGTTTAATATATGTTAGGAGTATAACTTCGTGCTTTGAGAATCCGCCCCTACCTAAAGTCGCAAATTATGTTAAAAACTTGAGTTGGCAGTACCAACGTCAGCCTACCGTCTGCTATTGTAGAACGGGCCGGAGAGCTCGGATCTGGATTAAATTTAAATGCGTAGCAGCTTACGATCGCAATTCCCAATTACCCACTATATTTATCGATCCACCATTTGATCGAGCTTTTCCTTAACCAACAAATCTAACAAGGAGCGCAACACAAACAAGCTACCGAATCCCGAAACCGCAAAAGCTGCGATCGCCCCCGTTTGATATCCGCCCACTAGCAGCACTGCACCCGACAAAAACACAAAACCAGTCAAACAAGCGAAAATTAGAGTTTTCAGGGCTAAGTTAATGCGTTTCAAGGCTCTTTCGCTCTCTAGATTCCGCACTCTAATTTGCATTTCGCCTTCTTCAATTCGCTGCTCCAAACGGTTGAGAAAAACTTGCGATTTGCTTGGCTGTCGTAACTTATATGTAATAAAACTCCGTGCTTGCTTTGCCAATTCTCCGATCGCATTTCCCCGCCCCTTGCTCACTGCAATACTCTTGACAAAAGGCTGAGCGGATGCTAGAAAATTGTAATCAGGGTCGAGAGTTCTAGCTATGCCGTCGAGAGTCGTCACGGACTTGACAATAAACATCATTTCTGCAGGCAAGCGAAACGGTTGCTGCTCGAACATGATGTAAAGTTCGTTCTTAATTTCATTAAAAGCTTGAAAGTCGATCGGCTTATCAATAAACTTATCCAACAGAAAAGCAATTAACCTGCGTACTGGCATCATATCCGGCATCGGCTCAACCAAGCCGATCGAAATTAAAGTATTGAGTACCTCGTCAGTATCCTTTCTCATCACAGCAAAAAAAGTCTTGACCATTTGGTCTTTAGCCAGAGACTTCACCTCAGCCATCATCCCAAAATCGTAAAAAATCAAGCTACCATCTTCTGTCACCGCCAAATTTCCGGGATGCGGGTCAGCTTGAAAAAAACCGTCAATTAACAACTGTTTTAAATAACAGCAAATTCCGAGTTGATTGAGCTTCACAATATCCACTCCTATCGCCTCTAAACTAATGCGGTCGTCCACCTTAATGCCGGGTGCGTATTCTAGAGTCAGCACTTTTTTAGTCGTGTATTGCCAGTAGACTTTCGGGACAATAACTTGAGGATATTCTCGAAAATTATGGCTAAAGCGATCGGAATTTTTACCTTCTTGCACGTAGTCAATTTCTTGATATAAAATCTTAAAAAACTCGTGATAAATAGATTCCAGGTCATATTTGCGCGTCCCAGGCAAATAGCGATCGCAAAAACGCATCACTTGGCGCACCGCCTTCACATCCAAATCAAATAAACTTTCCAAACCCGGACGCTGCACCTTTACAATCACATCTTCCCCGGTGTGCAGCCTTGCTTTGTGCACCTGTCCCAGACTCGCAGCAGCCAGAGGCGAGGGGTCAAAATCGCGGTACAAAGCATAAATATCCTTGCCTAACTCTGATTCTACAAGAGCGATCGCCTCTTCGGAACTAAACTGAGGAACCCGATCCTGTAACTGTTCGAGTTCCTTCACATACTCCAGCGGCAGCAAATCCGCACGAGTCGATAGAGACTGACCGATCTTAATAAAAGTCGGGCCTAAATTCAGCAAAGTATTGACCAACCAATGAGCGCGAATTCTTCTAGTATGAGGCGAATTATTTTGCAGCAGTGCGTCCCACCACAAAAAAAACATAAACTTTCCCGCCGCTGCAAAAATGTCTATTTGCCGTGCCAGTGGCGAATATTTAGAACGTTGCCAACGCAGGGTTTTAGGTGCAGCTTTTGTGAGCATAATATTGGCTATCGAATTCCATGCACCGTGACAATTTTTAGGGACAATCCAAGACGCAGAAACCGGCTTGTACAAAAAGACGGATTGCAGGCCTTTGAAACAGTTAAAAAACTCAGTTTCTTTGGTCTATACTGCGTAATACCATCTCCGACTATACAATTATAATTAAGTTCCTAGTAAGTAATGCAAGTCCTGATTAATTCATAAATATAGGACAGTCGCACTCACTACAAACACGCGCTAATTACGGGCCAATAACCAGACATAATATAAGTTCTGGGGAAAATCAGCAATTGAGAACCGGCAATTTAGACGGCAACCAGACAAACAATTCAAAACAGAGGACTTGGTAGTGTTTACGACATTTCCCAATTTCTCTCTTCTGGCAAGTCTTCTAGTTTCGCCTGTTCGCGGCCAATTCCCAGCAGGTTCTCAACCGAACTATTCTTCTACATTACAGAGTTCCGCTGCAAATTGCGGCAGAGTCAAAGTAAAAGATGTGCGCCACAAATTGTCAGATTCTGAACTTTCTGTCGGACAGCTAGATACATCAATAGTACCATTCAAGTGCTGCACTAAACACTTTACCAGAGCCAGACCCAAACCCGTACCGGCGATAGCTTGGTCAGTAATGCCAGTGCCACGGCGGAACTTGTCAAAGATGTGGGGCAAATCAGCCGCAGAAATGCCGCGCCCGACATTAGAAATGGTCAGGACAATATAGCCGGCTGCCTCAGACGCCTCCAAAACTACCGCCGTTGCAGAAGCAGAGTATTTTCCAGCATTCGTCAGCAGCTCCAGCAGTACCCGATTGAGAATGTCCGGGTCAGTTTCCCAGCAAGGGGTCAACTTAGGCAAATCCACCTTAAGAGTCAATTGCTTATCCGCCCACTGTTTTTCAAAATCCCTAACTAAATCTTGAAATAAACGGTTGAGATCGATTTTGATTAGAGAAATCGGGACTTGTTGAGGCTCAAACTGCTTGAGGGCTAGCAAATCGTTAACCAGAGCAGTTTCCTTAGAACACTGCTGTTCTAGAATTTCGAGATACTTAGTCCGACTCGCTGACGGCAGTTCAGCTTGTTTGAGCATCAGAATCGCCAGTTTCATGATTGTTAAAGGGGTACGCAACTCGTGACTCAGAGTGCTGAGAAACTCGTCTTTAACCAGCTTCAATTTCCGCATTTGCTCTAGCTGATTGGCAGATTGTTCGTACAGTTTCCCCTGCACGTCGAGACTTTGCTGCAACTGAGAGGTTCTGTCTAAAACTACGGTTTGCAATTCCTTAAGCGTTTGAGTTTGGATAATCATCTTGCTCACTTGAGCGCTGACTGATTCGAGAACTTCTAATTCTTCCGGGTTCCAAGTGCGCGGCTTGGAATGCTGCAAAACCAAGAAACCCAAAACTGTTTCCTGGCAGCTACCGCCCGTGAAGGGAACCAGCAGCAAGCCGCGAATGCCTTGGAGTTTCAAAATTTCTGTGGCTGCTTCTTGTTCTTTGCCGATTAATGCGCCTGCGTCAGCGAGGGCTAGGGGTTTAGGTGCGCTGTGGAATGCTTGGTGGCACAAATTAGATTCTGACAGCCAAAAAGCTGGAGAGTTATTTGGTTTTGAGTTGGGAATATTGGATTTATAATTAGCAGTTTTATCCTTGTTTTTTGTTTTGGATGTTGAGCTTTTTTTGCCGATCGCGCTTTGTGCTATTGGCTGTTTATTTGGCTCTTTTTTTACAACTGATTCACAAACTAATTCGACTTTCGCTTTGGGAGTTTTATTGGGGGAGCGAGTTGTAAATAGAGGATCTGTATATTTCAATAGCAGGATTTGGCCTATATCTACTTCCAGAATATCGACGGTATTTTCAATAACTTGCTGCAATATTCGATCGACTTCTGAATTTGTGTGGATCGAGGCAGCAACTGACCTGAGTAGATTTTTGTATTTAGCTTGTCGCTGTAACTGTTCGTTTAAGCTGGCAATTTCTTGAGTTTTTTGAAGGTGAGAAATCGCGCTGCCGATCGCGTCTGATGCTGCTTCAAGGCGCTGCCGATCGGCTACCGACCACTCGTGAGGTTGCGACTTACCAACAATCATCATGCCATTTACAGCCCCTCCAAATCGCGCAGGCCCTGCCAAAATTGCCCGAAAAGGCAGCGGTGTCACAGGGGAATTGGGCGAGGAAGCTGCCGGAATATCAAGAGAGTCGGATATCGCCACTATCTCGCCGTCTGCTAGCACGTTTGCCCAAGCGGGGTGTTCGAGTGATCTGCTAGGCAGTTTTAATCCTGTAGTTTGGGGGTGTTCTGGTTTTTCAGTGGAATCCGCAACACCGGCAACAGAGGGGAGATTGCTCCTATTTTGCCAGTAAGCATTCGGATGTACTACTTTCTGGTCAACCACAGCAGTAACCACACAGAAATCTGCCCCCCATGCAACCCCCAAAGTATTGGCTATTTGCATCAGCAGGATTTCTCGATCAAAGCTGGTCGCGAGAATTTGGGAAATTTGTGGCCCGATAAGGGCAGGATCGACCTGGAACTGCATAAGACGATCCAGAAATTTTGGGACTGAGACTGGTTCTGCGATTTGGGGTAAATGCAAAGTGCAAGACTCTGACGGCGATCGGTCGATCAAAGTAAAGTCTTGATTTCCCTGGCGATCGATCATGGCAACCAAGCCTTTATTCTAAGATGTTTGAGCCGGCTCCCGCTGCCAATCTAGAACCTATCCATAACTGTCGGCTTGACCGTTATGAGCCTGCTTTCTGTGTTTGTGCAGCCGGTCGGCGGGTCGCTCGATATGTAAAAATATACCCAGATCAGACCGAGTTCTATTTTCCTGTTTTTTAGCCTTGGATCTGTAAGGGATGAACTTTACCATCCTTTACCGAATGATTATCAATCGCATTCCCGCTAATTTTGACGGTTATTAGTAGTATGAAGCTTTTCTAGAGACCGCTTAGTGACACCCCTCTTCTTACTGTGTGATGTTTCCTATTTAAGTTTGTGATCCTAACAAATTTTTATTGTGATACAAATCCGCCGATCGAATAATGCCGATCGCAAAAATTCAAAATCCCCAAATTATCACTCATAACATAGCTAAGAGTTTTCGAGTTTTTGCTCAAAAACTCATTTTTCACAACACCTAGAGCAGCGCGGCGAACTCTAGGGTTAAATTTATCAGACTTACCTCCTTACTTATTTTGTGCTTCCTGTTGGGCTTTATCGCTATTTTGGCGGTAAAGTGCCGTCCGGTTCTGAGCCATTGTATAGCGGGGATGCTTGGAAGGCACGGCGGCCATCAAATCGGAAGCTTGCTGCCACTTAGCAGCTACGACTAACCAATCCTGGCGAGATTGAGCGGTTTTGCCTTGGGTGGCTGCTTGTTCGGCTACTCGCACTGCTTTGGCAAAAGAGTCAACTGCAGAATTAACAGTCTCCTTAGAAATTTTCAAAGCAGGTTTTGCCTCCGAGGAAGGGGCACTGGCAACTGCTTGGGAACTGGCTTGTGTGCTGTTTGGCACTTGGGAATTAAGTCCTTTGTGGATGGCGGCCACTGCTGCAAGCAACAGCACGGTCAAGCTGATGCCGCCGACGATACCGCGCTGAAATTGCCGCGGTTGCTGCATCGATGGAGGTATAGCCATTCTCGGCAAAGCCCGCTTGCCGGAGAAAGCTTGGCGTTCGTGATGGGCGGTGGCTAAACGCTTGAACAAATTCGGCTTTCGGAGTTTAATTTCTTGAGACCACAACAGTTGATTATCCGGATCGCGACTAATTTCTTCCAGCCACAGCAGTTGGTGTTCTCGAACAAGCCGGCTGTTGATGTTAACTCGGCGAATATTGCGGGGCGAAATGCGTTCCAAAATGTCTCGGACTCGATCGACCAAACTAGACTCTTCGAGGAGTTGGGGGGTTGCAGCTTCGCACAGCAGTTGCAGCACCCCGTCTGCAAACACAGCTCGGGCCCTGACCCCTATCTGTGCCAGTTCGTCATTAAGGATTTGAATAATCGATGCAACCGAGCCCTCGCGAGCTTGTCGAGCAATGTCATCTATTGGATTTGCCATAAAACTATCTTGACGCTTAGCAATCTGTTAATTGTTAACCCAAAGTCTCGGATCTAATTTTTACTCATACAGGTTATCACTGACACTGCCAGGTTAAAATAAACAGATGCAAATCTTGCATACCGATCCACTTAAAATTATCACCACAGCATCGAGCGAGGCTAACAGGAAATAAACTATGGGTAAAGTAATTAGCGGTCAAATTTTTGTTGTAGACGACAACATCGATACAGATCAAATTATCCCTGCCGAATACCTGACCCTGGTTCCCTCGAAGCCGGATGAGTACGAGAAACTAGGCAGTTACGCGATGATTGGGTTGCCCGATCGCTACGGTAAGTTTATCGAATCCGGTGAACAGAAAACCCGGTATCCGATTATAATAGCGGGCGAAAATTTTGGCTGCGGTTCTTCGCGGGAGCACGCTCCGATCGCTCTGGGGGCCGCCGGCGTCACAGCAGTGGTGGCTTTGTCTTACGCACGCATTTTCTTTCGCAATTGCTCGGCTACTGGCGAATTGTACCCGATCGAATCAGTCGAGCGGCTCTGCGACTTGTTTGTAACGGGGCAAGAAGTGACGATCGATTTTACAGCAGAGGTAATTGTCAACCACACTCTCGATCGAACTTTCTCGCTCAAACCTTTAGGAGAAGTAGGCCCGGTAATAGATGCCGGAGGGTTGTTTGACTACGCGCGCCAAACGGGGATGATTGCTGCTCGCTCTTAACAGTTAAACCCCCTGCAATGTAGGGTGCACGCCCGGGCGCACCTTACGAGTATCTCCCTGCTCAAACCCATGCAATGTAGGGTGCGTGCCAATTTTATCAAATCGAGTCAATAAAATTTAACAAAATACGTTGGTGAGCAATCCCAAAAGGTCGCACATCTCCTGACTGCTCAGAAAAGCATTTGCCGGCCCGAATCTGATCGGGTGTCAACAACTTCATATCCCAACCTTCAAGCAAAACTAAATCCTTGACATCCGCACTAAGTTGTCCGTGAAAAACGTGGCGAACCACATCTTTTTCGACATCGGAACAGAAAAAAGAAATACTTGGAGGAGCATAGCCAATTTCCTCTGATAATTCCCGCACTAGAGCAACTTCCGGCGTTTCCCCCGGTTCCAAGTGTCCGCCAAACAAAGCCCACTGTCCGGGATACCTGATGTGAGGAATATCGTCTCGCAACTGACAGAGAAACTTGCCGTCTTGGTACAAAATCGCGATCGCAACGTGAAGTTTAGTCATAAAAAAGTTCGGTCACAAGCAATGTATGGGATTTGACGGATTTAACCGCTGGATATTGAGTATAGAAGGAAAAGGAAAGAAGTTATCGAGGAAAAAGAGGAGAATGTGGTGTAGTAGGGGCAGGTTTACCCTAATCTGTAATATAAACAAAAGAGCCGATAAACCCGCCCCGACTGCGATATTATCGTCTATAAAATTTCAACACAAATAAACATACCCACCTCGCTTGGGCGCAAGTACAAAATTTTGATTTTTATGAAATGGACGTACTTAATCCTTGAAACAAATTAGCATATTGGTATTTTTATTTATTTGCCGCTGGAGTGCGCTTTAATTGTTCCATTTCCTCAACATAAACTTCACCTAAATCCTTTCCGGCTAATTCCTTCAGAGTAATACTCTTGTAGCGGACTTCTCCCTTCAGCAAGACTTCATCGCCAAGCTGGGGCAAAACTTGGTTAGTTAAAACCCAAATCGTACCCGTACCGTCTTGAAGTTGATAAGCCGCATTCCCCACAAACGGAGCGCGATTTTCTACCTTCCCCCGAAGATAAACTTCAGCATCCACTTGCCGCTTTTGTTGAACGTCGCCAATGCTAGCCACATTAAAGCCAAGATTAAGTTGAGACATGGGTAAATTGCCGCAACTGAAAAAACCGCTGGCGAGGATTAGCGATAAAGAGCTGGTACAGAATCTTTGAACCCAAACTTGCTTAATTGCAGTAGTCATTGGTCAACTGATTTGAGATTTGAGATACGACTTACTTTAACAGAATCCCAAGAATCGATCGCAAGTAAGAAATTTCTCTAGTGTAGTCCTTGGCGGGGATTAAGCTAAAATCTAAAGTCGTCAGCCCCTAACCCAGAGTCTACAATGGATGCCAAAACTGCTCAAATACTAGATGGCAAAGCTTTAGCGACAAAGATTCAAACCGAGCTGAGCGATCGAGTCCGCGCCTTACAACCTCAAAAGGGGCGTCCTCCCGGACTTGCGGTGCTGATGGTGGGCGACAACCCAGCTAGCGCAGCCTATGTTCGCAATAAAGAGCGAGCCTGCGCTAAAGTTGGCATAGCTTCCTTCGGCAAGCATTACCCCGCAAATGCTACTCAAGCCGAACTAGAACTTGCAATTCGTGCACTCAACGAGGACGATCGAGTAGATGGCATTTTAGTTCAATTACCGCTACCAGAACACTTAGATGCAATTTCCCTGCTGTATCAAATTGCTCCCCATAAAGATGCTGACGGACTTCACCCTGTAAATTTAGGCCGTCTCGTGCGTGGGGAGGAAGGTTTGCGGAGTTGTACTCCCGCCGGAGTGATGCGGTTATTGCAAGAATACCAGATTGATTTGAAAGGAAAAAACGCCGTTGTTTTGGGCCGCAGTATTTTGGTAGGTAAACCGATGGCGCTGATGCTATTAGAAGCCGATTGTACTGTTACTGTAGCTCATTCGCGATCGCAAAACCTAGAATCGATTACCAATCAAGCCGATATTTTAATAGCTGCAGTCGGCCGCACAGAAATGATTACAGCTAATATGGTCAAACCAGGATCAGTAGTAATTGATGTCGGTATTAACCGCGTTGTCAATTCAGACGGTACGAGTCGTTTGGCCGGAGATGTTGATTTTAATGGTGTTAAAACAGTAGCCGAATTTATCACGCCGGTGCCGGGAGGAATCGGGCCGATGACTGTTGCTATGCTTTTGGAAAATACCGTTTTGAGTTATATGGAATACGATTCTAATTGAATTGGGGCCAACTTGTAAGCCAGTATTGGCTCAAGTAGGGTTAGTAATCTACCAACACACAAAGATTTTAGCTATGGCTTTAAAACCCGATCCATCAGAGACATTGCGCTTAATTGGCGACAACACCTCGGAATTCATTCAACTTTCTCCTGAAGCTCTAACCAACTTCTCTTTAGGAGCTTGGGCGCTCGATGGCGACGATACAGTAGATGGCTCAGAGGCTAGCGAGTTAATCCTGGGAAATGAAGGAGAAGATGTTCTCAGAGGTTTTGTAGGCAACGATTCAGTATTTGGGGGAAAAGGAAAAGATGGCCTGTATGGACATGAGGGGAATGACTGCCTCAGTGGTGGTCTAGATGCTGATTTGATTTATGGAAGAGCAGGCGATGATATTTTATTTGGGGGTAGAGGCAATGATCTGTTAGACGGTCAAGAGGGGAATAACACTCTGGTTGGCGGCTTGGGCAGAGACTACTTAATTTGTGGCAGGGGCAATAATTTATGCGTTCTGGGAATAGATCCTGCTACGACAGATATCAATTCTAGTGATGCGATAACAAATTTTGATCCTGATGTTGATCGCATTGGATTAGCGAGTGGCTTAACGGTGAATGATATAGTGTTGGAGCGGGTAGACAATGTGACATTCACATATAGGCTCGATGTGTCGCAAGCGTTACAATTATTGGTTCCTCCAGTTTTTCTCAGCGAAATTAGCGGAGTTGTTTCAGGAACTCTAATCAGAGTCAGGAATTCTAACGCGATTTTAGGTTTTGTAGACAATGTAACGCCTAATAAACTACAAACCAGGATTGTTTCCGTTCAGAGTTTCTAAATTCAGGACAATCAGTGGTGGCCTGACAAACTTATCATATTGTTAGCCACAAATTAACTCCTGATATTTACATAACTTACGCAGAAATGCTAGTAGTAGGGTGCGTATTTCGCACCTTACTACTATGGGTAGTGTAAAAATTGACTATGCAGCGTAAGTCTTGTAAAATTATTTACTCTTTGAGTCAGCCTAGGCGGACGAAAGTTGGTGTAGTAGCGATTTCAATCTCGGATCGAAATCACTAATCACTAAGATTTAGCGTGAGGAATTCAAGATAGCACCAACGCGACTTCGGCGTTGTCAATCCAGACGCTACGAGTCGTTTGGCCCCAGATGTTGATTTTAATGCTGTTAAAACAGTAGCCGAATTTATCACGCCGCTGCCGGGAGGAATCGGGCCGGTGACTGTTGATATGCTTTTGGAAAATACCGTTTCGAGTTATATTGAATACGGTTCTAATTGAATTATGACCAACTTGTGAGCCAGTATTGGCTCAAGTAGGGTTAGTAATCTACCAAAACACAAAGATTTTAACTATGGCTTTAAAACCCGAACCATCAGGGACATTGCGCTTAATTGGCGACAACACCTCGGAATTGATTCAACTTTTTCCTGGAGATTTAGCCAACTTCCCTTTAGGAGCTTGGGCGCTCGATGGGGATGATACAGTAAATGGCTCAGGGGCTAGCGAGTTAATCCTGGGAAATGAAGGGGAAGATATTCTCATAGGTTTTGCAGGCAATGATTCAGTATTTGGGGGAAAAGGAAAAGATGCAATGTATGGACAGGAGGGGAATAACTCCCTCAGTGGTGGTCTAGATGCTGATTTTCTTCTTGGAGAGGCTGGCGATGATATTTTATTTGGGGGTAGAGGCAACGATGCTTTAGACGGCGGAGAGGGGAATAACACTCTGGTTGGTGGCTTGGGCAGAGACTTCTTAAGTTGTGGTTTTGGCAATAATTTATGCGTTCTGGAAATAGATCCTGCCAATACAGATATCAATTCTAGTGATATAATCGAAAGTTTTGATCCTGATATTGATCGCATTGGATTAGCGAGTGACTTAACGGTCAATGATATAGTGTTGGAGCCAGTACAGAATGTGGCATTAACATATACGTTCGATCTGCCGCAAGCTTTACAACCATTACTCCCTCCAGGTCCGGCCGACGCAAGTGGATCTGCTTCAGCAACTCAACCCAGAGGCGGAATTACCGGAGTTTATTCAGGAACTCTAATCAGAGTCAGAAATTCTAACACGATTTTAGGTTTTGTAGACAATGTAACGCCTAATGAACTACAAAGCAGGATTGTTTCCGTTCAGGATTTCTAAGTTCAGGACAATCACTGCTGGACTGACATACTTACAGCGTATTCCATGAATATAGGGTATCGGCTCAATAAATAGGGGGAGCAATTATTCTATAGTTGCTAAGACAAGCCCAAGGGATGAAGAGAAGATTTTTCGCTAATAACAGTAGAGAGGGAATGATTCCAAGTTGAGAAATTCGTATTCGCTCAATAATTCGGGGCGGACTGCCCACTCAGGAACTATTTTGCGTCATTTGATCTTCATCGTTGAACGATCGATTTACCCCGGATTATTGAGCGTATACCACTTATCAACATGAAATCCAATTTTTTATAAAGTCTGCAAGTTATTGGGCGGCTTATGCTGTAACCATTTCGGGTTTGATATCAGGTGATGGTGGCTCAAAATATAACACCATGATTTGCTCTGGATGCAGCCCGACAGATTCATAAGTGCGTCCGTTGCGATCGCTAAATTCAACCTCCAACGCTGCACCATCCGCCAACAGTTCAACTACAGTCCCTACTTGTCCGCGCCACAGATTGTATTCAGGAATGTCAACTGTCAATGCAACGACATCTAGTAATTTAATTGTATTCTTTGCCACTCTTATTACCTCCAGACATTACATTATAATACGGTGTCTGAACATCCCGTATTCTAGTTTTGTTTGGCGATCGTTGGAACTCATCTGTGAGATTGATAAACTCTTAATTACAACTTACTATTGAAGAAATAACTTAGTTCCCACCACATTTCGCCATTACTCCAAAACAAAAATTTACCTGGATAGCTAAAGCTAACAGCTAAAACCTCAGAAATATTTTCATGATAAACGAAATTTAATTCACATTCCAAGGCTCTAATCTTAGTTACGAGTATCGTATCAATAAAACAAAGTCTACTGATAAGTTCTATGTAAAAATCTTCCGTTTTTTCCCAATCATTTAATTCCTCTATACCTGAAGCTCCTAAAGATGTTTGGACGAAATAAACTAAATCATTATAATCATTTAATAAACTTATTACATCAGGTTTTTTGATTAAATCCTCTAGTCTTTTTATTAGATCCTCTAGTAGTTGAGCTATTCTTGCAAGTAGCTTTTTTATGAGATCCTCTTGTTGAGCTATTTTTACACGCAGCCGATTAATTTCGTCATCCGGATTTATTATTACTTTATGCGGAGTTAGTATTATAATTCTCAAACTCTCAATTTCTTCTCGTAGCTCTTTTATGAGATCCTCTTGTTGAGCTATTTTTGCCAGCAGCCGATTAATTTCCTCATCCGGAGTTGTAATTCTCCAACTCTCAATTTCTTGCTGAAGAAGTGCAACTCTATTTTTCTCGTCCTTAAGCTGTATATCGAAACTTATTTTGGCTTTTTCTAGCTCTCTGGCATTCTCTTCTAGTTGCTTAACTTTTGTTTCTAATTGACGTGAATTGGAGTTTAATGAATTTAACTCATAAAGTTTTATTTCTAATTGGTTTTTTTCTTGCTCTAGCTGGTTATTATCTATCTCTAAAGGTTGAATTCGGTCTAGTGCTCGTCTTAGTTCTGACTCTAAAGAGTTTTTGCTAGCTCGGAGTTGTAGATTATCTTGCGTCAATCTAGTATTATTATCTTTAACTTGATTTAACTCTCTCCTCAAAACGTCTCTTTCTTGCTGTAAATCCCTATTTGTTTTAATGAGTGATTGATTTTGGGCTATGACTTCATTAAGCTGCCTAGTAACCTGTTTAACTTTCTCGATTAAAAATTCCCACGTTATAAACTCTATATCTTGACTGCTGAGAGAACCACCCAATTCTTGAATAAGAACTTTTTTATGAGCTTCTCGTTCTTCAACTTTTTGTTGAAAGTAAACATTTTCAATACGAAGATTGGTTGAAATTTTCCTTACTTCATCTCTTTCGCTCTCAACGCTTGCTAATTGTTGTTGTAGCCTTTGAACCGTCTGCTTCAAAGAATTGTTCTCAGTAATAGCTGCCTTGAGTTCTGCCTCTGTTTGCTTAAATCTTGCAAGGATTTGAACTATAAAGGCGGTAAATAGGTTATTTCCTTGTTGTAACTGCTGGTTTATTTGCCTAAGCTCAAGTGTCTGTGCTTCGAGCCTGTTATCCTCTAGTTTGTTATTACCCCTGCGAAGTTGCAGGTAAATTATTACGATACTTAGTAAAGCTATTAAACCAGAAGTTTCGTAAACCATACTAATACTTTTTTGAAAATAGCGTTGTTGGACAGCGGTTCCCAGGCAGAGGCTAGGAAGCAGTTAATAAAAAAACAGAGGGCGGGTTTTGCATAAAACTCAACTTTAAAAGTCCAATTTTATGCTCAAACCCGCCCTCGCAAAACTCCCTTAATAAGCGTCTTGCAGTTCGTAGAAATCCGGGGAAATGTAATCCTTCCGCAGCGGCCAGCCTACCCAATCTTCGTTCATCAAAATCCGTTTCAGATTCGGATGTCCTTCGTATACTATGCCGTACATATCGTAGGATTCCCGCTCTTGAAAGTCGGCCGCTTTCCAAATCCAGTAGACTGATGGCACTCTGGGATCTTCGCGGGGAATGAATACTTTGACGCGCACTTCTTCAGGCTTGGAAGCATTATCTGTCAGTTTAGCCAAGTGGTAGACGCTGACTAAATCTTCTCCCGGCCCTTGGTCGTAGGCGCACTGGCACTGCATATAATTAAACCCGTAGGCGTACAGTGCTGTTGACATCGGAATTAAGAAGTCTCGATCGACCTTTAATATTTCCACGCCCAAATTATCGGCCGCTAAAGCTTCGTGTTCAAAGCCATTTTCAGTCAACCACTGGGAAACCTTCCCGGCTTCAACAATTGAGGTTTCTGTCTCAGCCACGGTTTACCTCCTGTTTTTGTCCTGCAAGCAAAGCCGGTGGTACTGGCATTCCCATTGCTTCGGTCAATTCTTTCGGTGGCGCCATCCGGCCGGGAACTGACAAGTATTTGCCATCTAAAATGTCGTCTACTACTTTCATCTTGTGGGGTCTGGTGTAGTAGCGGTGGGTTGGCAGCAAATTGGCCCGTTCTTGCATGGAATCGTTGGCGATTTTTTTCCGCAGTTTGATAATTGCGTCAATAATCGCTTCTGGGCGGGGGGGACAGCCGGGGATGTACACGTCTACGGGAATCAGTTTGTCAACGCCTCTGACTGCTGTGGTGGAGTCTACGCTGAACATTCCCCCGGTGATGGTGCAAGCACCCATCGCGATCACGTATTTTGGTTCGGGCATTTGTTCGTACAGCCGCACCAAGATGGGGGCGTACTTCATGGTAATTGTGCCGGCGGTGATGATCAGGTCGGCTTGTCGCGGACTCGATCGCGGTACTAAGCCGAATCTGTCGAAGTCAAAGCGCGATCCGATCAAAGCTGCAAATTCGATGAAGCAGCAAGCGGTACCGTAAAGAAGCGGCCACAGGCTCGAAAGTCTCGCCCAATTGTAGAGGTCATCCACTGTTGTCAGGATGACGTTCTCTGATAATTCGGATGTGACTTGCGGGCGCTCTGCGGGGTTGACAATTAGAGGTTTTTGTGATTTGTCAGAACTTAAGACCATTCCAAGGCTCCTTTGCGCCATGCATAGACAAGAGCAATAACGAGGATCGTGATAAAAAACAAGGCTTCGATGAAAGCCAACAGTCCTAGCTGGTTGAAAGCAACCGCCCAAGGATAGAGGAAGACGGTCTCTACGTCGAAGATGACGAAGACCAGGGCGAACATATAATATCTGATGTTGAACTGAATCCAGGCTCCGCCGATCGGCTCGACGCCAGATTCGTAGGTAGTGCGTCGGTCGTAGGGACGACTTTTGGGCCGCAGTACCTTAGACGCCGTGAGGGCGAGGATAGGGACTAGGCTGGAAATTAACAGGAAGCCTAAGAAATACTCGTAGCCGCTGAGTGCAAACACGGTGAATAATTACTGCCTAGGTGAAAGGGTTCTGTAACTTGTCTGTTACATTATATAGATTTTGGGTAGCTAAAATTACGAGTTGGTTGAGATTAATCGTCCATCTTCTGCAATAATTTTTAATGTATATTTTAAGATTAGCTTACCTACTCTTTTGGAGCTATGAGCGATCGAGCTACTGAAACCAAAACCCTCGATCGGCACGAGTGCCGCGCCTGCGGCTACGTCTATGAGCCGAAAAAGGGAAATCCCAAAATTGACATTGCCCCGGGCACGGCTTTTGAAGATTTGCCCCAAACTTGGGTCTGTCCCGTTTGCGGGGCGCGCAAATCGATGTTTCAAAATCTCGGTCAGATGGAAGGGGTATCGGGATTTAAAGCAAATCAGCGCTACGGTGTCGGTGTCAACGGCATGACCGAAGGTCAGAAAAGTTTGCTGATTTTTGGCGGCTTGGTCGTTGGTTTCTTGTTGTTACTTAGTATGTATGGTTTGCAGTAAAACGATTGTGAGATTTTGGCAACGAATTGTAATGTTATTGGCCGCTGCGCTCATCTGTACGAGTTGCAGCACCATCGGTTCTGTGAGTTACAACCCCTGGCAAGTGATTTCCTTGCCGACGGAAGCTAATTTGCAGGATATTGCCTTTACGGGCAATCCTCAGCACGGCTGGGTTGTGGGTTCTGAGGCGACTCTGCTCGAAACCCTTGACGGTGGCACTAGCTGGAAGCCTATAGCACTGGATATCGACGATCCGAGGTCGCGTTTTGCGTCGGTGAGTTTTTCCGGTTCAGAAGGCTGGATTGTCGGCCAGCCTTCTGTTTTGCTCCACACAAACGATGAGGGCAAGTCTTGGACGCGGATTGCTTTGAGCTCTCAGTTGCCCGGTTCTCCGAGTACGATCGCCGCTTTGGGCCCGAATTCCGCCGAGATGACGACCGATGTCGGGGCGATTTACCGGACTTCTGACGGCGGCAAAAATTGGAAAGCTGTCGTGCAGGATTCTTTTGGGGTAGTTCGCAATATCAACCGTTCTGAAGACGGGCAGTATGTTGCGGTTTCCTCGAAGGGCAATTTCTACTCGGTGTGGAAACCCGGACAAGAAGCTTGGGAACCTCACAACCGCAATAGTTCTCGCCGCCTGCAAAATATGGGCTTTACCAAGGACGGGCGTTTGTGGATGCTCGCCCGCGGCGGTCAGATTCAGTTTAGCGACCCGTCCAATCCTGAAGGTTGGGGAAAACCGTTTTTTCCAGATCGCAAGGCGAGTTGGGGTTTGCTGGACATGGCTTACCGGACTGATAATGAAGTTTGGGTAGCCGGCGGCGGCGGCAATTTGCTGTGCAGTTTGGACGGCGGGAAAACTTGGCTAAAAGACCGCGAAGTTGAAGATGTTCCGGCTAATTTTTACAGGATTGTCTTTATGGGCCCCGATCGCGGATTTGTGATCGGTGCGAGCGGTACTCTACTTAAATATCAAGGTTCAGCGCAAGCGGCTTGATAGTAGAATAGTAATAGAGATTGTCTGTCAATTTGTTGTTGAAAGGAGGATTCTAAATGGCTGGTACAACTGGAGAACGTCCGTTTGGGGACATTATTACAAGTATCCGTTATTGGGTAATTCACAGCATCACCATTCCGGCTTTGTTTATTGCTGGATGGCTGTTTGTGCAAACGGGTTTGGCTTACGATGCTTTCGGCACTCCTCGCCCTAACCAGTATTTCACACCGCAGCGGGAAGAAGTGCCGATTATCTCGGATCGCTTTGAAGCTAAGAAACAAGTAGATCAGTTCATTGCCAAGTAATTTAACAAGGATTTGGAAAAATGACGAGCAGAACCCCAAATAATGAGCCAATTTCGTATCCGATTTTTACGGTGCGCTGGTTGGCAGTTCATACTTTAGGTGTCCCAACAATTTTCTTTTTGGGCGCGATCGCAGCAATGCAATTTATTCAACGATAGGAGTTTACAATGCCTGAGCGCGTTCCTAATCCCAACGAGCAGCCTGTTGAGTTAAACCGGACTTCTTTGTATTTGGGTTTGTTGCTGATTTTTGTTTTGGGTATTTTGTTTTCCAGTTATTTCTTTAATTAACTGGTGTCTGAGTTGGCTTTCGATAGTTCCATCGAATTTGTTTAGCTGTAAATTAGTGAGGTGATGGCTATGTTTAGTGAAAGTGGAAGAATTCCTTTGTGGCTGGTAGCTACTGTCGCTGGTCTCGGTGTTCTGAGCATTGTGAGTCTTTTCTTCTACGGTGCTTATGCCGGTTTGGGTTCTTCGATGTAAGGAGAATCAAGCTGATTTTTGGCTTTTAACCCCCCTTGAAAAAGGGGGGTTTTAATTATGCGAATTGTGTGGGTAAATCGGGGATAACTGTTATAGATAGTGTGGGTTTTTTTGCCAGTTTATGAGAATAAAATCATCTGGTGAGAGGGGGATTTTTGGTGGTTGGGTGGAGATTTGCTCAAGAAACTCCTCGCGGCAGCGGGTTCACCAATAACCCCAAAATCGATCACCACTAGCTGACGATCGCCTTAAGAGTGTGGGCAGATCGTGAAATTAGCCAAAAGTTGCGAGTAGAATGGTGCAAGAGCCGATCGCTCGATCGTAGTGCACAGCGAAATATGACCCCACCGCCGCCGCCCCGCAAACCTCAAACCGTCTTGGGTGCGATTACCCAAGCAGTCCAGACTATTGCCAAGGTTAATTTTAACCAGCTAGCGCTGAAACCAAACGCCAAAGTACCCGAACTCTGGGTACAGGATGCGGGTGCAGCTAAAGCTGAGGTTTATCCGCTGTTGGGCGATCGATATTTGTTAGGTCGATCGTCAAAATCTTCAGATATTGTAGTTCGCAATCCCGTTGTCAGTCACGTGCACTTATCCCTGTCGCGCGATACTCGGCGGCGGACTCCTTTTGTCATCAAAGATGAAGACTCCACAAACGGCATTTACAGCGGCAAAAGGCGAGTTAAAAGTATGTCCCTGCGTCACGGAGACGTGTTCACTTTAGGGCCGCCGGAACTAGCCGCTGCGGTCAGAATTCAATTCGTATATCCGCCGCCTTGGTATTTGGAACTGGTGCGTTACAGCTTTTACGGCGTCAGCGGAATCACGGCTTTGATTGCCGTGTTGGTAGGGATGGAATCGACAAAGTTTCAAGTGCGGCCTCTGCCGAGAAGTATCAACGGCCCCGTGATTGTTTACGCCCGCGATGGGCAAACTCCCCTGCGTCCTCCTCAGAATAACGCTCACTTAGAATTAAAGCAATTGCAGGATTTTTCGCCTTATTTATCCAAGGCGGTACTTGCTTCGGAAGACAGCCGCTACAATTGGCATTTGGGGGTAGATCCGATCGGAGTTTTGCGCGCGCTTTTGACTAATGTTCGCGGGGGAGGAATTCGCGAAGGTGGCAGCACTGTGACGCAGCAGTTAGCGAGGAGTTTGTTTCGAGATTATGTGGGAACTCAAGATTCGGCGGGACGCAAGTTACGGGAAGCTGTAGTTGCGTTGAAACTGGAGAATTATTACAGCAAAGACGAGCTGTTGCTGACTTATTTGAATCGCGTGTTTTTGGGAATTGATCTTTACGGTTTTGAGGATGCGGCTCGCTTTTATTTTGGGAAGTCGGCGAAGGATTTAACTTTGTCAGAGGCGGCAACTTTGGCGGGCATTTTGCCTGCGCCAAACAGTTTTAATCCGATTCAAAATTATCAGTTGGCGGTACAGTACCGCGATCGAGTAATCGAACGGATGCGGGCTATGGGGACGGTTTCTCAGGAAGAAGCCGATCGCGCGAGGCGATCGCGAATTGAGATCAATCCTAAAGCCCGCCAATATCTGCAAAGTACGATCGCTCCTTATTTCTACAGTTATGTATTTGACGAGTTGGAGTTTTTGCTGGGGGAGCAGTTAGCCCGAGAAGGCAATTTTATTGTAGAAACAGGTTTGAACCCCGGCCTGCAAAAGTTGGCGGAAAGTTCCCTCAGAAATGCTGTTGAAAACGCGGGAGCCAGTGCAGGTTTTTCTCAAGGAGCCGTGGTTACTCTCAATAGTACAACCGGAGAAGTCTTAGCTTTAGTTGGGGGCGTAGATTATTTGAAAAGTCAGTTTAATCGGGCTACTCAAGCTTTGAGACAGCCCGGTTCTACATTTAAGATTTTCACCTATGCAGCCGCCCTGGAACGGGGAATCTCAGCCGATAAAACTTATTCTTGCGCCCCCCTTTCCTGGGGCGGACAAAGTTATAGTGGTTGCGAAAGAACTAGCGGCAGTGCTGATATGTATCGCGGCTTAGCATTGTCGGAAAATGCAATTGCTTTGAGAATAGCACAGGATGTCGGTTTAGACAATGTAGTGGGAATGGCCCGACGTTTAGGGATTACATCTGAACTTCGTTCTAACCCTGGTTTAGTATTAGGTGAAAGTGAAGTTAATGTGTTGCAATTAACGGGTGCTTTCGGGGTTTTGGCAAATCGGGGTTTGGGAAACCGTCCCCACGTAATTAAGCGAATTATTGACAGCAGCGATTGCAAAGATAGAAATGATTTTAACAGTTGCCGGGTGATTTATGACTATCAAAAAGATGGCATTGCCAATCGGCAGTTAGTTTCGGAAGCCGTAGCGGATACGATGACTGATATGCTGCAAGGTGTTGTGCGCGGAGGTACGGGTAGCAGTGCTGCTTTGGGGTTGGGAGAAGCTGGAAAAACAGGCACGACTAATGATAATCGAGATTTGTGGTTTGTCGGTTATATTCCGAGTCAGCAACTGGTAACAGGAGTTTGGTTGGGAAATGATGATAATTCTCCGACTGGGGGAGGTAGTTCAAATGCCGCTCAGTTGTGGGGGGAATATATGCGGCAGGTGGCACGTTGAGTGGATGCGGGGATTGGACGAATTTTGATACGGAATTGAAATATACAATTTAAATGCGGTACAGCTTGTCAACTCAATCTCCGAATCCTAAACGCAGAATCCCTGAAAAAAAAATAGATGCTGCGATTGCTTTTCTAAGAGGGCGCGCCAGCTAACCATCCCCGCGAGCAATGACATCAATACGTTATTGATTCCCAGGCTGATTAAGATTAACTGAGCGAGGATTTTTTCAGGGCTTGGGTTGTTCGTCTCCACAGCGATCGCACATATTTTCGTTTTTTAAAATATATAGCCAAAATTTAATCATTATTCATATTTTCGGCCGCGCCACTGAGTAGGCTGATTTAAAGCAGAAATGAGAATTCGCAAAAACGCCAACGGATCGGCTAAAGGTGACAGCCAAAACAGCCATTTACCCGATGCCCCAGTTGTATCGTAAGAAGGTGCGATCGCCAAACACAAAGCCGATCGCACTGCAACCAAAAATACATTCAATCCCAACATCCAAAAGTGGGGAAATACACCAACCGGCGGCAGCGAACCAAACAGCAAATAGCACAACACAATCGGCACCGGCAAACCTTGAACCGCCAGCAACAGCCACAAATCGCCCCAAATTTGACCGCTTGAAGCAGCATCTTTCAAATCGAGCGATCGACCCCATTCATTCCAAGTCTCGATCGCCCCCTCATACATCCGCACCTTCAACACTTTAGCCCCATCCAAAAAGCCCACCTTAAAGCCCTTAGCAGCCGCATAGCGAGCCAGAGTCACATCATCGCAAAACGAACCCCTCGCGACCTCATAGCCCCCCAATTCCACCAAAACCTCGCGCTTACACAAGAAACACTGACCGTTCGCCATCACCCGTTCCGGCACATCCCCGCCAGTGCCCGTGGGCCCGAACCGATAAACCAAAGTCATTAACAAAGCAGGTTGCAGCCACAACTCCCCCGGATACTTGAGGATAAACTGCGGCGACAGCGAAATCAAATCGTAATTTCCAGCTTTCGCCGTTTTGAGTAAACTCGCAATCAAACCCGGATGCGGCACAGTATCCGCATCTATCCCCAAAATCCACTCGCACTTCTCGGAACTTGCCAAAAAACCTGCATTCAGCGCCCAGGGACGCCCTACCCAGCCCGCCGGCAGCGGATCGTCGTTAATCAAGCGAAACCGGGGGTCTTTTTGTGCTGCTGCTTTGACTAAATCTCCGGTTCCGTCTACCGAATAGCTGTCAACCACAATTACTTCTCGGAGTTCGTAACTTTGGCTGCTTAATCCTTCCAAACAAGGCGAAATGCGATCGGCTTCGTTCAAAGTCGGTACTACCGCCGTACAAGAACCTAACAAATCCAGCGTCGGCGAATCGGGTTCCAGGGGCGGGATACGCGATGGGCCTTTAATTAAGCGCGACATCAGAAGGGCTGCAGCGGGCAATTGCAGCAGCAGGAGTGCGACAGGGATGATAGTTGTCAGCGGTTGGGAGAACAAGTGAGGGGCGATCGGGAAAACCATACTATTAAACAATTGAAGAATTGGGAATGATTGACTGGATATGGATTGGGAGCTTATTTACAGTTCATTTTTTTGGTAACTAATATCAATTTAAAAAATTTAATAAAATTTTGACCTCAAACATATTACAGGAATTGGGAATGAAAAAATCGCCGCTGAAAAACCCGGTTTCTTGTAGAAACCGGGTTTTTAAACTAGCTCAAAATTTAGTGTAAATTTTTGCTAAATCAGCCGGGGTTGCTCATTAGCAACTTACTTACGCAAAACGCCCACGGGCTCAGGTGGAATTTCAGCCGCGATCGCAGATGTATCCAAAGACGGCATTGTTTGGGTTACGTCACCTGCTGCGGGTTTAGCGATCCAGCTTAACGCGATCGCCGGAACTACGCCCAGAAGCACCGCTAGCGATGTCGGGAACCAGAACCGAGAATCCAACGAAGTTACAGTGATAATTGCTCCGAAAGCAAAGTTTACCAAATAAACAATTAAGGGCAAACCCAATTCCGATCGCTCTAATTTAATCGGTGTTTTTCTCCACAAGAAAGCTGCTACAGACATAAATAGCGCCCCCGTACCCATCCAGCCAGCCAAATTACGGTAAGGCATCCCAAAGAAAGCCCCAAGTTCCTCAAACTCCCAAAAAGGCACAGAAGTTTGACTCATCGCCGGATCTAGTACAAAATCCCAAGCTGTTAGCAGCAAAGCACCCAGGGCGATCGCCCCTATTTGGCGCACCCAGTTGAGTTCACCTTTACCGCCAGCTAATCCAGCGCGAGCAATTATGTATGAAACCAATCCCAGATAAAACCACGACAGGGGAATTGTAAACGGAACCAGCCCTGCAATTTTGTAACCCAAACCGCTCAAATAGTGGTAGTGGCCGAAGGGAAAACCCGTACTCGTTCCCAACAACTCGCTACTCAACGACAAAAACACAGAAGGCACTAAAAAAGCCAGAGTTGCACCCCAACCCAACGTCCGCAAGGCATACAGAGCAACTGCTGCTGCACCAAAGATGATATAAACTACTCCACCCCCAGCCATCCCCCACTGGAATAGCGTTTGCCCTGCTGGTGGCAAACTCATCACCAATTCGGGACGGGGTAAAATCAGCAGCAACCCTGCCAATCCAAAAGCCATTGACAAGACGTGGGCAATCAGGCAAAAGCGCTCAGCAATCAAAAGTTGCTTCATGGGACTCCTCGAAAAAATATTAGATGCAGAAAGCACTCTTAACAGTTTACAAACTTTAACAAAAAACCAACTGCATTTCAGTCAGTTGTCTGTTGTCTGTTGACTGTTGTCAGTTGACTGCAAGCCCGATGCCCAATTCCCGATGCCCAATTCCCGATGCCCCATTCCCGATCGAAGATTACTGCCAATTGCCCACTAGCACGAAAGGTGCCCAGAAATACGGATTCTGATACTGTTGGTTTTGCAACAGAGTTAATTGAGCATTGCGGAGGGCTTCAGCTTTGCTGGTTTTAGAAGAAGCCAGTTGCTTGTAAAACTCAGTCATAAAGATAGCTGTAGATTCGTCGTTGACTTGCCAAAGGGTGGCGGCGGTGCTGCGGGCACCCGATCGAATT
Organism: Microcoleus sp. K5-D4; assembly: GCF_036704575.1. NCBI lineage: Bacteria > Bacillati > Cyanobacteriota > Cyanophyceae > Oscillatoriales > Microcoleaceae > Microcoleus > Microcoleus sp. K5-D4. The sequence goes on along the minus strand of NZ_JAUBSD010000045.1, from coordinate 18,296 downwards.
GCGGCCCCCGCCAAACCCAAAGCCGCGCGGTTATCGCCGGAAGCAGTTTCGCAAGCACTCAAAACCAAAAGTTCGATCGGCTGTTGTTTCTCACCAGTGCGGGCTCGCAGCAGTCGATCGAACTCCTTAACATTCACTTTCTGATCCCAAGTCACAATAAAAGTATCCGCTGCATTCGAGCTAAACTGACCGTGAGTTGCCAAATGGACGATCGGGTAAGACAAAGCTTTAATTCGATCGTGCAACCGCCCGCTGACAAAATCTTCATTCAGCAGCGAACTCGCCGGCATCTCGGCTGCAATTTGTTGAATTTCCTCCTTCACCCCCGGCAAAGCCGAGAAGCCTTGACGCGCTTCGGAGAGGGCAGCGGTAAGCACTTTTAACTTGACTTTGTTCAGCGGTTTCGGTGCCAGCAGTTGCAATCCCGGCGCCAAAGCAATGCTGTATTTTTCTACCAAAAACTTTTCACCGTCGTGGAGCACCGCCATCGGCAGATTCCGCAAATAACCGTCGAGAACAAATACCAGAGTTTTAATCCCGCTAGTGGTCAAATCCGCCTCTGCAGGGCGGATTAACCAGTCGTAAACCTGTTCAACCGCTTGCCTCCTGTTGCGGGGGAAAGAAGCAGGCCTGATGGTATTTTTGGCTTGTCTGAAGGCAGTTTCCAACTCGGCTTGAGACTTCACAGTAGCGTAGCGGCGCAGAGGTTTGCCGGGAATTGACAAAATTACCTCCAAACGATCGCTCAAAATAATCGGATAAATCACCGCCGCTGTCGGATCGATTTCCTCGATCGACTTTGGTTTAGCATCAGCGCAAGCATCCCGAAAAAAGTTGTCCAATTCCGCCAACTGCAAAGATTCCACCGTTTGGCGCGCCTGTTTCAATTTAGCTTGACTGGGAGATTCCTCTTGCAAAAGCAGCCCGACTAATTCCCGATAAACCGGTTCGGCACTTTCCCGAAACGAAAATTGCACTTCGGGATTGACTGTCACCAAATCGCCCCGCAGAGAAGACAATATATTGACAGCTTGAGTATATTGAACGATCGCCCCTTCTGTATTTCCCTGAGCTTTCCGAATCCGTCCAAGTTGCCAAAACAATTGGTAAGCAATATCGGGAGATTGAAACGCCGGTGCTAAACTCAAAGCCTCAGTTGTGAGATTTTCCGCTTTCTGATACTGCTGTTGGATTTCCGATAGTTTGCCTTTCGCTGCCAGAATATAAGCTTTTATTCGTTTGTCGCCCAAACTGTTTGCTTTTTCGACAGAGCGATCGAGCATTGTGTCAATCTCGCTTAAACTCAAAGTTTTCGCAGGCGACTGAGCTAATTTCATCAAACTTTGAGCTAGATTAATTTGAGCGTAAAGTCCAGCGTGATTCGAGCCAAATTGAGCGACTTGAGGTTCGATGGAACGCCACAAAGCTTCTGCCTCAGACCAATCTTCGCGATCGACCAACAAACTCAATTGGTTTAACTTTGCCTGAATGTGTAGGAGCGCTCGATCCGGGATCGCCTGCGCCGATCGAGCATAATACTCTAGGGCAAAGCGTTCCCAATCACCCCGCTGTTCTGGTGTCAAACCCGGTTTATTGCTTTTAGCCCGTACCGTATTCCCTAGATTGAGATAAATTGCAGCCTCCTCTGGCCGGGCACCTAATTTTTGCGCCGCTTCCAGCCCAACCGACAGCACATCCTGCGATCGTTCCAGTTGTCCCAAAACCCGCAGCACCCGCCCTAAAGCATGAATTGCCCGGACTTGTTCGAGAGAAACCGAGCCATTTTTCAAACTTTCCAAACCCGCTGCAGAAACTTCGCAAGTTTGGTTTTCCAGCTTGAAGGAAGCTAACAGCATTTTGCAAGCTCTGGGGTAAAGTCCGAGAATTTCCCAAGCCCGACTTTGATTAATTTGAACTTGAAAAAATTGGGGTTTTCTATCAATTTGCTCGAAAATTTTAGCAGCTTGCGTCCAAATCTCGATCGCATCTTGAGTCTGCCCCCGTTCGAGTTGCAACTGTCCTTGAATGTTGAGAGTTTCAGCCAAAATCCGCTGCTGTTCGGGAGTTTTTGTCTGTGTTCGCACAACCGACAAACTCGAATTTACAGCTTTTTCTGCTTGTTCCCAAAGCGCCAACTGCCCGTAGGTTGCAGCTAAATTGCTCAAAGCTGTGGCGCGATCGAGATTTTCGCCTTTTGCCTCAAACTGCGCCGCCGCTTCCTGCAACAGCGGTACAGCTTCCGAAAAACGTTCCTCTTGGTAAAGAGTTCGAGCTTGTCGGACAAGCTGCACCGCTGGTGGTGGATTAACCTGAGCAACTCCGGGAGGAATCGCAACTGCTAGCAGACAGGAAATCACAAATAACAGAATTACTTGCCGGAGCGATCGGGAAAACTTCATATTTTAAAAATAAAATTACAGTCGCAGACACACACTAATTAACCCTAATCAATCTTATTCTTTATCTGCGTTAATCCGCGTTAATCCGTCTACATCTGCGGTTTAAAAAAAAACAATTTCAACGCGGCACACAACCAGAATTCTGCCGAGGATTGCGAGAGTCAGCAGCATTACCCGGATTATATCCAACAAGCATAACTTCTCCTTTCGCATTCACCACCCAACCTTGCGCCGGAACAACTTCCTCTTGCCGGATGCCTTCTTCCCTCGAACCTCTTCCCCCCTCGATCTCAATCCCTTCTTCTTGATTCCCTCTTCCTGCCTCTTCCACCCACGGCAACGGCGCTGGCGCACTGCTGAGAACATCATTAGGACTTGTTTGCACTCCTCCTTTCCCAGTGATGGTAAATGCGCTCCCGGCCCCTCGGATGCAGGGATTTGCTGCAATTAACGCAGCGGAATCGACCACATTTTGCGGCAGTTCAACTAAACCTTGAGCAGGATTCACTCCTGAAGAACTAAATGTAACACTACCTTGCAAAGCCGGGCCGCTACTTTGGGAAATCGCCGCAATATCGCTGGTAGGAATTAGAGAAGTCGGACTTACTTGCAACGCTGCAAATTCAGCATCTGTTAATCCCAAAGTCGCTCGCACCTGTTCGCGACTGACTGATGTAAACCCAAAAACATTGGGGACATTAATATTAACGCGGCCACCTTGAGCCGATCGCGCATTAGCCGTAATATCGCTATTTTCATTGGGGAGAGCCACCAGAATATCGCTTTTAATGTTGATATTGCCACCCTCAGAAATACTTGCATCAGTTGTAATTCTGCTGCCTCGCCGCAACTGGACATCCCGTGCTTCAAGGTTAATATTTGCTCCGGCGCCGGATTCAGTTCTCCCGTCAATGCTGCTTTGATTGTCAAGGGAAATTGAGTCTGCTTTCACGTTAATGTTACCAGCCCGTGCCGAACCCAATGCTTGCAGATTGAGAGTTCCCCCATTGCGAAGAATCAATTGCCCAACATTCAGATTCAACGAACCTCCGTTAGCCGTAGCATTGGGATTTCTAACGCGAGAGGCAATCCCAACGGAAGTCTGAATTTGACTGTTAAATTCACCTTGACCGCCATTACCAATAATTTCCACACGCCCCGCATCGATAGTAATGCTTCCGGCTTCTCCTTTGCCTAAAGATGCAGTAGTCATCACGCCCCCACCTCGGAGAGTCAATACGGGTGTAGAAATATTCATACTTCCTCCCCGATTAGCAGCGTTGGCATCAGCGGAGATAAAACTGGGGCCCCGACTGCCGTTCGCCAAAACTCCAGAAATACCCTCTATTGTGACTGACTCGGTAGCCCTAAGTGTCAAATTACCTCCTTGCCCCCCAGTTGTATTAAAGGGTTGGTTGCCCACAACTGAGCCGCTAGATAAACTAATTCCGCCTCCGTCTGAAATCCTCAAGCGCTTCGTGTCGATATTAATGTCCCCAGCTTGCCCATTCACACCGCCAGCAGTTGAAGCCATTAAGGTTGCTACGGGACTTCGAGGAGGAGTCCGCAGCACTTCTACTGCTTCATTCGCTTTAATGTAAATATCCCCCGATGATCCTCGGTCGCGAGTTATGGTCAGTAAAGCAGAACCATCACTTACGGTTAAACGCCCTCCCTCAAAGGAAAAATCTCCTCCCTCACCCGCACTCCCGGTATATGTGCCACTGTTGACCGCAGAACTGACTTGATCGAAAACCCTAGCACGGATGGTTATCTTTCCGGCGTTACCCGTACTGAAGGTGCCGCTAGTCAATACACTTCCATTGTTCATCAACAGTTTTCCGGTGTCGATTGTAATGCTTCCGGCATTTCCCCTGCCAGCAGTGCCAGTGCTTAGGACAAGTTGGGGGTCAAAAGGGGCGATCAATCCAGATAGCAAATACTTACCGGCAAAAACTGTATACAGAGGCAATCCAATCCCCTTCATGTCTACTGAGTCGGTAGCCCGGATATTGACAGCGCCTCCGGCACCACTTCCGGCTGTCAGAGTGGATATTTGCGCCCCACCTTGGGCTAGAAAATTTTGAGCGTTAATATCGATGCCCCTACCATCGATATTTCCCAAAGTTAGCGCATAAATTCGCCCATTGTTGAGGTTGACATTTCCACCTCGAATCTCGACTTTGCCGCCACCGATTCCACTGGTGTTGATCAATGAACCCTTAGTTATTTCAATATTACCAAAGTTGGAAATCTTGTCATAGTTTAAACTTAATCCCAATCGCGTTGCCCCCAATCCAACCATCCCCGGACTAGCGACGCTACCGAGCAAAATTTGTCCGGTTGATGCAGTGAGATTTCCCTGATTTAATTCAAGATTTCCGCCCACTAGAGCGATAGTTTTTCCTGGCTCAACTCCTAAGCCCATGTTATTGAAAATCGGCGGGATTCCAGCGGGTAATTGTGGTAAATTAAAAGCTGGTGCTGCTGAAGAGTTAATGATTTTTCCCGGATTTTCTCGAAAGTTTAAACCGATAGGTATATTGACATTTAGCAGCGGTATTGATTGGGGATTGCGGCTGCTGAATTGATACCCATTATCGAAAACTACGCTATCTGCTGAACTTGCTAAAAATGAACCACGCAAATCTAGCCTCGCATTGGGGCCGAAGACGATTCCTTTGGGATTGAGTAAAAATAAGTTGGCATTTCCTTGAACTCCCAACACACCTAAAATATTAGAAGGATTGCCACCCGTAACGCGGGTAAAAATATTCGCAATTCCGTTAGGATTGGCAAAATATGCTCCTCTGCCTTCACCCACGTTAAATTGTTGTAAACTGTGAAATAAATTGGCTCCGCGAGTTGCACCGCCAGTGATTCTATCTGAGGGTAAGTTGTTGATAGTATCGGGAACTGTACGCGAACTTTCTGCACCCAAGCTGCTGTCTGGGATGATTTGGGCGATCGCAGGGAAAGGGCACAGCAGTAAGAATGCAAAAAATAGGGCGGAAGATTGGCGGGGCATCTTTTAATTCCTGTTAATTTAGTATGAGGAAAATAGCGACGGGTTAGCCAAAACCAGAAGAGTACCTATTGAGGTACGCACACACCCGTCGGTTTCGGACTGCGAAGAGATGCAACACCACCTGAATTATACGCTACCAGCGTCACTTGTCCTCGATCGTCCATTACCCAACCTTGAGCGGGAATAATTTCTGTTAGCCGAACGTCTATGGATGCTAGGGAGCCTTCTACTTGCTGACTTCCACCTACCGCTGGTTCCACCCAATTAAACTGGCTAGAATTGCTGCTGAGAACATCATTAGGACTCGGTGGCACTCCTCCTTTCCCAGTAGCGGTAAACTCGCTCTCGGCCCCTTTGATGCAGGGATTTGTCGCAATTAACGCAGCCGGATCGACCACATTTTGCGGCAGTTCCACTAAACCCTGAGCGGGATTTACCCCAGAATCACTAAATGTTACAGTACCTTGCAAAGCCGGGCCGCTACTTTGGGAAATCGCCGCAATATCGCTGGTAGGAATTAGAGAAGTTGGACTTACTTGCAACGCTGCAAATTCAGCATCTGTTAATCCCAAAGTCGCTCGCACCTGTTCGCGAGTTACTGATGTAAACCCGAAAACATTGGGGACGTTAATATTAACGCGACCACCGGCAGCCGATCGCGCATTAGCCGTAATATCGCTATTTTCGTTGGGGAGGGCGACCAGGATATCGCTTTTAATGTTGATATTGCCACCCTCAGAAATACTTGCATCAGTTGTAATTCTGCTGCCTCGGCGCAACTGAACATCCCGTGCTTCGAGGTTAATATTTGCTCCGGCGCCGGATTCAGTTCTCCCGTCAATGCTGCTTTGATTGTCAAGGGAAATTGCATCTGCTTTGACGTTAATGTTACCAGCCCGTGCTGAACCCAATGCTTGCAGGTTGAGAGTTCCCCCATTGCGAAGAATCAATTGCCCAACATTCAGATTCAACGAACCTCCGTTAGCCATAGCATTGGGATTTCTAACGCGAGAGGCAATCCCAACGGAAGTCTGAATTTGACTGTTAAATTCACCTTGACCGCCATTACCAATAATTTCTACACGCCCCGCATCAATCGTGATGCTTCCGGCATCTCCTTTGCCTAAAGATGCAGTAGAAATAAGTCCTCCATCCCGGAGAATTACTAAAGGTGTGGAAATGTTCATACTCCCTCCCCGAGCAGCAGAGTTGGTATCAGCGGAGATGAAACTAGGATTCCGACTGCCATTCGCCAAAACTCCAGAAATACCCTCTAGTCTGACTGACTCAGTAGCTTTAATTGTTAAATTACCTCCTGGCCCCCCAGTTGTATTCAACGGTTGGTTGCCCACAACCGATCCACTAGATAAACTAATTCCGCCCCCTTCAGAGATCCTCAACCGCTTCGTGTCGATATAAATGTCTCCGGCTTTCCCATTAATGCTGATTGCGGTTGCACCAATCAAGGTTGCTACGGGACTTCGAGGAGGAGTCCGCAGCACTTCTACTGATTCCGAAGCTTTAATGTTGATATTCCCCGATGGTGCTTCACTGCGAGTGGTGCTGATGAGCGCACTGCCATCGCGTACGATAAAACGTTCTCCCTCAAAGCTGATATTTCCTCCCCTACCCGTACTCCCCGCGAGTGTGCCGGTGTTGATCCCTGAACCGACCAGATCGAAAACCCTGGCACGGAGGGTCATATTTCCGGCGTTGCCAGCACCTAATGTAGCGCTACCCGATACGGTTCCATTGTTGATCAGCAGTTGTCCGGTATCGATTAAGATGTTTCCCGCATCTCCCATGCCAGCAGTGCTAGTTTCCAGCAGAATCTGTGGGTCAAAAGCGTTGATTTTTCCAGAGATTGTATAATTTTTGACAAAGTTTTGAAAGCTCTCAAATCCAATCCCGATCAGTTCTACTGAATCGGTAGCGCGGATATTGATAGCGCCTCCCGCGCCACTTCCGGCTGTCAGCGTGGAGATTTGCGCCCCACCCTGGGCCCGAAACAGTTGAGCGTTAATATCGATGCCCCTGCCATCGATATTTCCCAAAGTCAGTGCATAAATTCGCCCATTGTTGAGGTTGACATTTCCACCTCGAATATCGACTTTGCCGCCACCGATTCCACTGGTGTTGAGCAGTGAGCCGTTCGTTATTTGAATATTACCAAAGTTGGAAATCTTGTCATAGTTTAAACTTAATCCCAATCGCGTTGCCCCCAATCCAACCATCCCCGGACTAGCGACACTACCCAGCAAAATTTGTCCGGTTGAGGCAGTGAGTGTTCCCTGATTTAATTCCAGATCTCCGCCTACTAGGGCGATTGTTTTTCCGGGCTCCACTGCTAAGCCTATGTTCTTGAAAATCTGCGGGATTGCGGGGGGTAATTGTGGTAAATTCAAGGCGGGCGCTGCTGAAGAGTTAATGATTTTTCCCGGATTTTCTCGAAAATTTAAACCAATAGGTATATTGACATTTAGCAGCGGTAATGATTGCGGATTGCTGCTGCTGAATTGATAGCCATTATTGAAAACTACGCTATCAGCAGAACTTGCTAAAAATGAACCACGCAAATCTAGCCTCGCATTGGGGCCGAAGACGATTCCTTTGGGATTGAGTAAAAATAAGTTGGCATTTCCTTGAACTCCCAACACACCTAAAATATTAGAAGGATTGCCACCCGTAACGCGGGTAAAAATATTCGCAATTCCGTTAGGATTGGCAAAATATGCTCCTCTGCCTTCACCCACGTTAAATTGTTGTAAACTGTGAAATAAATTTACTCCGCGAGTTGCACCGCCAGTGATTCTATCTGAGGGTAATTTGTTGATAGTATCGGGAATAGTCCGTGAACTTTCCGCACCCAAGCTGCTGTCTGGGATGATTTGGGCGATCGCAGGGAAAGGAAACAGCAGTAAAAATGCAAAAAATAGGGCGGAAGATTGGCGCTGCATCTTTGAAGTCTGGTTAATTTAATATTAGGAAAATAGCGAGGGATTAGCTAAAACCTAAAGAGTACCTATCGAGGTACGCAAACACCCGTCGATTTCGGACTGCGAAGAGATGTACCACCACCAGAATTATACGCTACCAGCGTCACTTTTCCTTGCTCATCCATTACCCAACCTTGAGCAGGAATAATTTCTGTTGGCCGAACGTCTATGGATGCTCTTTTGCCTTCTACTTGCTGACTTCCACCTACCGCTGGTTCCACCCAAGGAAACGGCGATGCTGCGCTGCTGAGGGCATCATTAGGACTCGGTGGCACTCCTCCTTTGCCAGTGACGGTAAATGCGCTATCGACCCCTTGCGTGCAAGGATTTGCGGCAATTAAAGCAGCGGGATCGACCACATTTTGCGGCAGTTCCACTAAACCTTGAGCAGGATTCACCCCAGAAGCACTAAATGTTACACTACCTTGCAAATCCGGGCCGCTACTTTGGGAAATCGCCGCAATATCGCTAGTAGGAATTAGAGAAGTCGGACTTACTTGCAACGCTGCAAATTCAGCATCTGTTAATCCCAAATTACTCCTGGCTTGTTCGCGGTTAAGGCTTGTAAAGCCAAATATATTTGGTACATTGACCGTAACTTGTCCGCCCCTAGCTGTGCGAGCATTAGCTGTAATATCGCTATTTTCTCGCGGTAAAGCTACCAAAATATCGCTATTAATTCTGATATTACCGCCCTCAGAAACACCTGCATCGGTGGTAATTCGGCTACCGCGCCGTAACTGAATATCTTGCGCTTGCAGGTTAATATTAGCACCGGAACCAGTGACCGTTGTGCCATCAATTATGCTTTTATTGTCCAGGGCAATGGAGTTCGCTACAACGTTAATATTGCCAGCCCTACCTGTTCCTGAAGATTGAACATTAACAACTGCACTATCCCGAAGAATCAATTGATTAGCATTCAAATTCAACGAGCCTGCATTTCCGCTAGCATTGGAATTGACAGCATTAAACGCCCTACCAGCCGAGGCCTCAATTCCACTCCTCAACCCACTGTTACTCCCAATACCTTGCACTTGTAAGCGATCGGCATTAATTGTAATATCTCCTGCATCTGCTATACCCAAAGAAGCCGCAGAAATAACGCCGCCATTCTGCACAGTTAGTTTAGGTGTTGACAGGCGGATATCTCCACCTCTACCAGAACTTGCAGTTTGAGTAACAAAAGAACTTGCTACATAGCCCGCATTCTCCAAAAATCGTGACTCACCACTCACTTCTATAGAGTCGGAGGCTCTCACAGTTAAATTTCCTCCCGTCCCCCCACTTGTAGAAAACACGGCTTCGCCAAAAATTGCACCAGTCGTTAAACTAATTGTGGCTCCATTAGAAACACTCAACCGCTTAGTGTCGATCGTAATATCCCCACCTTTTCCATTCCCATCAAAAGTATTCGTGCCGAGCCGAGTTTGCCCTAGACCTACAGGAAGACTACCCGATAATTCCACCGATTCACTCGCTTTAATCGCGATATTCCCCGATGCTCCATCACTAAGGCTGAAGCTGGCAAACGCACCGCCATCGCGCAGTATTAACCGTTGCGCTTCAACAGAGATGTTTCCGCCTTGACCAGTGCTTTCGTTCGTTGTTCCGTTATAGAGCGTTGAACTGATGAGTTCGACCGTGTTGGCGCGGATAGTCAAATTTCCGCCATTCCCAGCACCAAAGGTGGGGGCACCAGCCACTACCCCATTGCTCATCAACAGCCGTCCGGCTTCAATGTTAATATCTCCGGCTGCTCCACTGCCAATAGTGCTAGTGAACAGAACAATTTGCGAAATAAAGGGGTTGCCTGTTCCAGATGTCTGAAAATTTTCTGTAAGCTGCTGATAGCCCTCAATTCCCAACCCGATCATTTCTACTGAGTCAGTAGCGCGGATGTTGATATCGCTTCCTCTCCCCTCTCCTAATGTGGAGGCGAAAATTTGCGACCCCCCCTCTACTCGCAAGTTTTGGGAATTGATGTCAATGCCTCTACCATTTATATTTCCGAGTGTCAGTCCATAAATTCCTGAACCATTAAGATTAATATTTCCACCTCGAATATCGACTTTCCCACCTCCTAATCCGCTGGTATTTATAAATGCACCGTTCATTTCAATATTGCCGAAGTTCTGAATACTGCTATAGTTTAAATTCAGACCTAAAGCTGTTGGTTCAAATTGCACTAAACCTGGACTATTGACACTACTCAGAAGAATTTGTCCGGTATAAGCAGTTAGATTTCCTCCTTGGAGTTGAATGTCACCGCCAATTAATGCTAAAGTTTGACCGGGATCTACGGCCAAACCGAGTTTTTCAAAAGCAGGAATTTCTATGGGTAGTGGTGGTAAGGCTGAGGTAGGAGCCTTTGTTTGGGAAGAGTTGACAATTGTACCGGGATTGTCTCTAAATCTTAAACCCACAGGAATATTGATTGCTAACAATGGCACTGCATTAGAATTAGCTGCACTAAATTCAAAGCCATTATCAAAGAGAATTCCGCTACCGGTTGCACCGACAAATGAGCCGCGCAAATCTAACCGAGCGTTGGGACCAAAGACAATTCCTTTGGGATTAAGTAAAAATAAGTTGGCATTTCCTTGGACTCCCAAGACACCTAAAATATTAGAAGAATTGCCACCCGTAACGCGGGTGAATATGTTGGTGATTCCGCTGGGATTGGCAAAATAGGCTCCCCGCCCTTCACGGATGTTAAATTCGCGCAAGCTATGAAAGAGGTTAACGCCACGAGTTGCACCGCCTTCTATTCTATCTGAGGGTAAGTTTTTGATAGTATCGGGAACTGTCCGTGAACTTTCTGCGCCCAAGCTATTATCGGGGATGATTTGAGCGATCGCGGGGAAAGGAAACAGCAGTAAAAATGCAAAAAATAGGGCGGAAGATTGGCGCTGCATCTTTGAAGTCTGGTTAATTTAATATTAGGAAAATAGCGAGGGATTAGCTAAAACCTGAAGAGTACCTATCGAGGTACGCAAACCCCCGTCGATTTCGGACTGCGAAGAGATGCACCACCACCAGCATTATACGCTACCAGCGTTACTTGTCCTCGATCGTCCATTACCCAACCTTGAGCGGGAATAATATCTGTTGGCCGAACGTCTATGGATGCTATGAGGCCTTCTACTTGCTGACTTTCACCTACCGCTGGTTCCACCCAAGGCAACGGCGATAGAGGGCTGCTGAGGGCATCATTAGGACTTGGTGGCACTCCTCCTTTCCCAGTGACCGTAAATGCGCTATCGGCCCCTTGCGTGCAGGGATTTGCAGCAATTAACGCAGCCGGATTGACCACATTTTGCGGCAGTTCCACTAAACCTTGAGCAGGATTCACCCCAGAAGCACTAAATGTTACATTACCTTGCAAATCCGGGCCGCTACTTTGGGAAATCGCGGCGATGTCGCTGGTAGGAATTAAAGATGTAGGACTTACTTGCAACGCTGCAAATTCAGCATCTGTTAATCCCAAAGTCGCTCGCACCTGTTCGCGAGTGACTGATGTAAACCCAAAAACATTGGGGACATTAATATTAACCCTACCACCTTGAGCCGATCGCGCATTGGCTGTGATGTCGCTGTTTTCTTGCGGGAGGGCGACCAGAATATCGCTTTTAATGTTGATATTACCACCCTCAGAAATACTTGCATCCGTTGTAATTCTGCTGCCTCGGCGCAACTGGATATCTCGTGCTTCAAGGTTAATATTTGCTCCGGGACCGGATGCCGTTCTACCGTCAATGCTGCTTTGGTTGTCAAGAAAAATTGAGTCTGCTTTGACGTTAATGTTACCAGCGCGTCCCGATCCCAAAGCTTGCAGATTGAGTGTTCCTTCATTGCGAAGAATCAACTCCCCGACATTTAGATTCAACGAACCTCCGTTAGCCGTAGCATTAGGATCTATAAGCTCAGAGGCAATCCCAACGGAAGTCTGAATTTGACTGTTAAATTCACCTTGACCCCCATTCCCAATAACTTCTACACGCCCCGCATCAATCGTGATGCTTCCCGCTTCTCCGCTGCCTAAAGATGCAGTGCTAATAACTCCCCCACCCCGCAGAGTCAGTACAGGTGTAGAAATGTTGATACTCCCTCCCCGATTAGCAGTGTTGGCATCAGCACAGATGAAACTGGGATTCCGACTGCCGTTCGCCAAAACTCCAGAAAAACCCTCGACTGTTACTGACTCAGTGGCCCTAACTGTCAAATTACCTCCGGGCCCCCCAGTTGTATTCAAGGGTTGGTTGCCCACAACTGCTCCGCTAGATAAACTAATCCCGCCTCCGTCAGAAATCCTCAACCGCTTCGTGTCGATATTAATGTCCCCAGCTTCCCCATTCACACCGCTGGCAGTTGAGCCAATTAAACTTGCTACGGGACTTCCAGTGGGAGTCCGCAGCACTTCTACTGATTCCGAAGCTTTAATGTTGATATTCCCCGCTCCTCCTTCACCGCGGGTGATGCTGATCGCACTAGCACCATCGCTTACGGTTAAACGTTTTCCCTCAAAGGTGATATTTCCTCCCCTACCGGTACTCCCCAAAAGTGGGCCGCTGTGGATTGCAGAAGCGAGCATATCTAAAACCCCGGCACGGATGGTTATATTTCCGGCGTTGCCAGCACCTAACGTGGTGGTAGTCAATGCGCTTCCATTGTCCATCAGCAATCGTCCCGTGTCGATCGTGATGTTTCCGGCGGCTCCCATGCTATTAGTGCCAGTTATCAGCAGAAGTTGTGGGTCAAAAGGGTCGAAAGAGCCAGATACCGTATAGTTACCACCAAACACTCTATAGTTATCTAATCCAATTCCGTTCATTTCTACTGAGTCGGTAGCGCGGATGTTGATAGCGCCTCCGGCACCACTTCCTGCTGTCAGCGTGGAGATTTGCGCTCCACCTTGGACCCGAAACTGTTGAGCGTTAATATCGATCGCCCTGCCATCAATATTTCCCAAAGTCAGTGCATAAATTCGCCCATTATTGAGGTTGACATTTCCACCTCGAATATCGACTTTGCCACCACCGATTCCACTGGTATTTATCAGTGAGCCGTTGGTTATTTCAATATTACCAAAGTTAGAAATATTGTCATAGTTTAAACTTAATCCAAATGGCGTTGCCCCCAATCCAACCATCCCCGGACTAGCGACGCTACCCAGCAAAATTTGTCCGGTAGATGCAGTGAGTGTTCCCTGATTTAATTCAATATCTCCGCCCACTAGAGCGATAGTTTGTCCGGGAGCAACTGAAGCGCCCATTTTATTGAAAATCGGCGGAATTTCTGGGGGTAATTGTGGTAAATTAAAAGCTGGTGCTGCTGAATAGTTAATAATTTTACCCGAATTTTCTCGAAAATTTAAACCGATAGGTATATTGACATTTAATAGGGGTACTGATTCGGGATTGCGGCTGCTGAATTGATAACCATTATCGAAAACTACGCTATCAGCAGAACTTGCTAAAAATGAACCACGCAAATCTAACCGAGCGTTGGGACCAAAAACAATCCCTTTTGGGTTAATTAAAAACAAGTTACCGTTTCCCAAAACTCCCAGAGTTCCTAAAATATTAGAAGGGTTGCCACCAGTAACGCGGGTAAAAATATTCGCAATCCCGTTAGGATTGGCAAAATAGGCTCCCCGCCCTTCACGGATGTTAAATTCGCGCAAGCTGTGAAAGAGGTTAACGCCGCGAATTGCACCGCCTTCTATTCTATCTGAGGGTAAGTTGTTGATAGTATCGGGCACTGTACGCGAACTTTCTGCACCCAAGCTATTATCGGGGATGATTTGAGCGATCGCGGGGAAAGGAAACTGCAGCAAGAATGCAAAAAATAGGGCGGAAGATTGGCGGCACATCTTTGAAGTCTGGTTAATTTGGTATTAGGAAAATAGCGAGGGATTAGCTAAAACCTGAAGAGTACCTATTGAGGTACGCAAACACGCGTCGGTTTCGGACTGCGAATAGATGCACCACCAATAGAATTATAGGCTACCAGCCTTACTTGTCCTCGATCGTCCATTACCCAACCTTGAGCGGGAATAATTTCTGTTGGCCGAACTTCTATGGATGCTAGGGGGCTTTCTACTTGCTGACTCCCACCTACCGCTGGTTCCACCCAATTAAACTGGCTAGAATGGCTGCTGAGAACTTCATTAGGACTCGGTGGCAATCCCCCCCGCCCCGTCACAGTAAACTCGCTCTCGGCGCCTTGGATGCAGGGATTTGCAGCAATTAACGCAGCCGGATTGACCACATTTTGTGGCAGTTCCACTAAACCTTGAACGGGATTCACTCCAACAGAACTAAATGTTACCGCCCCTTGCAAAGCCGGGCCGCCACTTTGGGAAATCGCCGCGATGTCGCTGCTGGGAAGCAGAGATGTAGCACTTACTTGCAACGCTGCAAATTCGGCGTCACTGAGCCCCAACCTGTTTCTGACTTGTTCGCGACTCGCTGCTGTAAAACCAAAAACATTGGGAACATTGATATTCACCCGGCCGCCGCCTGCTGTGCGGGCGTTGGCTGTAATGTCGCTGTTTTCTTGCGGGAGGGCGACAAGAATGTCGCTGTTGATGTTGATATTGCCGCCGTCAGAAGTGCCTGCATCGGTGGTAATTCGGCTGTTGCGGCGCAATTGGATGTCTCGCGCTTGCAGGTTAATATTTGCTCCTGTACCGGATACAGTCGTGCCGTCAATCATCGCTTTATTGTCAAGAGCGATCGAATTTGCGACAACATTAATATTACCAGCGCGTCCGGTTCCCGTAGCCTGCACTGTCACTGTAGCTCCATCTCTGACAATTAGTCGATCGGCATTCAGATTCAACGAACCGGCATTTGCCGTCGCCTGGGGATTAGTCCCAAATATCTTGCCCACCGAAGCATCAATTGTACTGACAAACAGACCATTATTTCCGCTGCCGCTGACCTCAATGCGATCGGCATTAACAGTAATATTCCCCACATCTCCCACCCCCAAAGAACTCGTAGAAACTATCCCCCCATCCCGCACGGTTAGGCTTGGCGTATCAATACGAATATCCCCACCCCGACTCGAACTCAAAGTTCCAGAAGTCAATGCACTCGCATTCTGAATTCCGCTGCTCAAAAGTTGAGAAATGCCTGAAATTTCTACTGATTCAGTAGCCCTAACTGTTAAGTTTCCAGCAGGCCCGCCCTCCTGAGAAAACAAAAACCTGCCAACTAAAACACCCGTTCCTAATGTAAACGCCGAACCTCCAGAGAGAGTCAACCGCTTGGTATCGACGTTAATATTCCCCGCCCTGCCGTTAGATGCGATACTCAGGGTGCTAATTCCGGTTGACACAACCGTTGTCGGGCCGCTGTTAGACAATTCTACTGATTCAGCAGCATTAATGTTAATATTCCCCGACGGGCCGCTGCTGTAGCTTGTGCTACCCAGAATAGAACCGTCGCGCATAATTAATTTCGCGACATCAAGACTAATGCTTCCTCCCGCACCGCTACTTTCTTTAGCTGTCCCGTTGTTAATTCCAGAACCCACCATCTCAAAAGTATTGGCACGAATAATTAAATTGCCGCCATTTCCACCGCCAAAAGCAATGCCGCTACCTACTACCCCATTGTTGAAGAGCAGGCGGCCGGTGTCGATCGTAATATTCCCCCCCGAACCAGCACCAGCACTAGCATTAAACAGCGTCATTAGCGGGTCAAATGGGTCTGTAGTTCCCGATACTAAATATTTAATTGCAACCTGTTGATAGCCCTCCACTCCCAGCCCGATCATTTCTACTGAATCAGCAGCACGGAAGTTGATATTACCTCCTGCACCATCTCCTAAAGTCAAAGTAGAAAATTGCGTGCCATTTTCCACTCGCAACTTTTGGGCGCTGATATCGATACCTCTACCATCAATATTTCCCAGTGTCAGCGCATAAATTCGCGCCCCGCTGAGGGCGACATTTCCACCTTTTAACTCTATTCTGCCGCCACCGATGCCGCTAGTGTTGATGAGTGTTCCATCGGATATTTGAATATTGCCGAAGTTTTGAATATTGTCATAATTTAAAGTTAAATTTCCCTTTTCCCCCGCTGTCATTGCAAAATTAACTAAACCGGGATTGGCTGCGCTACCGAGTAAAATTTGTCCGCCGCTGGCGGTTAAATTGCCGCCTTGCAGTTGAATGTCGCCACCAATCAGTGCTAAAGTTTGACCTGGTTCTACTGCTAAACCAACTCGATCGCTAATTGGGATTGGCACAGCAGAGGCTGGGAGATTTACCTTCCCTACAGCCGTCGATTGATTGACAATTGCACCGGGATTGTCTCTAAATCTTAAACCAACGGGAATATTAACGGTTAACAGGGCAGATGTTTGTGGGTTGGTGGTACTGAATTCAAAGCCGTTATTAAACACAATACTGTCAGCGGTTGAACCGATAAACGAACCGCGCAAATCTAACCGCGCATTAGGTCCGAATATAATTCCTTTCGGATTAATTAAGAATAAATTGCCGTTTCCCAAAACTCCCAGAGTTCCTAAAATATTAGAAGGATTTCCGCCAGTAACGCGGGTGAATATGTTGGTAATTCCGCTGGGATTTTCAAAATAAGCTCCCCGCCCTTCACGGATGTTAAATTCGCGCCAACTGTGAAAGAGGTTAACGCCGCGAGTTGCGCCGCCAGTGATTCTATCTGAGGGTATGTTATTGATAGTATCGGGAACTGTCCGCGAACTTTCCGGGCCCAGGGTATTATCGGGAATAATTTGGGCGAAGGTTTTCGAGGAAAATAGCAACAGGAAAGCAAACAGTAGGGAGTAACTTACGGGCAGGCAAGATGCCCACACTACAGTCCAATATAGTATTTTTGCAACAGGCATCTTACCTGTTTTTGAGAAGGGTGAAAATAGTAAAGAGTAATGGAAGGGAGGCATAAAAACACTCTTTCCAAGATAATTTTTTTTCGGTGTAATCTCATCTCGTTTCTCTAAATGTTTTGAATTTGGCTGCTGAGTACAAGTTGCTCGACTGTGATTTCTAGTTCGGGAAAAGTTTTAGAGATAATGCGCTCATTACCTGTAAAACTTTGAATTACATAACTGCCATTTTCCAAAGAGTAAACGAAAACTGTGGGAATTTTGGGATTTCCTAGATAAGCCCTAGAAGCGATCGCTAAATAGTCCAGAATCCAATACTCACAAATGCCGAGCCTTTGATACTCATCTAGTTTATCCACATAGTCGTCTTCCCAGTTAGTTGAGGTAACTTCTACTGCTAATTGGATAGGTTCGGTAAGGGCTCCGTAGCCACGTACATTGCTGTTCCATACTGATGCCTTAACCACGCCGACATCAGGATTTCTGCCTTGCTCTTGTCCTGAAGCTGTTACAGTTCTTAAAACTATATCTTTGTCAACGATATAGTCAAGCCCCAAGCGCTCGCTTTCTCTGTCGAAAGACTTAACAAGAAATCGTGCCACATTTTTATGAGATATGGTTGCTTCCACTTTGACAATCTCCCCATTTACAAGTTCGTAGATACCAGATCCATCTGGGTAATTTTGCAGGAAGTCTGCAAATGTTAGTTTAGTTTTTGTCTGAATCATAAGACAATCCTCTTGTGTTAACTACGTTATAAGACAAGATTGCAAAAATTGCAAATTATCCTTAAAATATCTGCGTTGATCTGCGTTATCTGCCTTGGATATGCGGTTGAGCTATCACTCAAAAAAACATACAAATTGTTGTCGCCGAGAGAATTAGGAATGAGAATTAAATAACTTACACAAGAAGTCAGGGTAAGAGCATCTCAATTAGGCTTGACACAAGGACTCAGAAGAATCTAATGTAGGGTCAATAAAACAAGAAAAG
>NZ_JAUBSD010000044.1:0-57071 GCF_036704575.1 Microcoleus sp. K5-D4 | reverse complement strand
GCCTATCTTTTTTTAGCACACATTGGCTCAATCCTTACAAAGGTATGGGTTTCAGGCTGGTTGTTACCCCCCCAGCATCTGCGGTTAACATATTCTCTTTTTTTGACCGCAGATGAGGGCAGATAAACACAGATTAACGCAGATGAATACAGAAGGGCTGCAATTCAAGGCTCGTTTTCGATCGTTAAAATTTAAAAAATTAGCGGGGGGCGTGAAGTCACGCCCCCCGCTGCTGGTTGAGTTTTTTTTCTCAACTCAACATCTGAGCCTTGTGTCGATTAAACTTGGTTTTGGTAGCACCAGCCCAGCAGCGTACCGGCGACAGTCAACTTCAGCGCTTCCAATGCAAAATAGCCTTGGTGCAGTAGATTCATCCCGGCGGGCACTTCTGCTGCAGAATCGAACAGATTTAGCTGCATTCCCAAGGCGCTCATTTGGGGTGTCAGGGCGTAGGTGTCAATCAGGGCGATCGCCAGAAGTACCAATGATAATAAAATTGCTGTGCGGCTGCGCTTGCCGAAGTCACCGACTAAATTGCTCAAAACCATCAAACCCGTTGCCACCACGCCCGAACAGATTAACTCAACGCGGTTGAATCCCCAGAACATTAAATTGCCGGCCGTTGCAAACTCCGGAGATGTCGTCATGCCAGATACGTAGAGACTCGGCATAATTACTAGATCCAAAATCAGGCTAACGCTGAGCCAGAAAATTAGGGCAACCATGACAATTGCTTGCCAGCGCGGTTTGATTGATTCCACTCTTGATGTTGTAATAGCTGTCATATAATTAGACCCTCTAAAATTTTCTTCTGCCTTTTCTAGAGTTTAACTAACTTTTCTATAAAATCGTGTTAAGTATTTTTAAATTAATGGTAACTTTTGTGTAACAGACGCTGAAGAATTGTTAAGCTCACTTATGTTTTTCATCACCTCGGTTAACTAATACTAATTCGGAAAAAGTACGGAATAAATTAATAATTAATCACAGGACTTATGCACGGCGACCAAAGACACCTGTTTTTGACTCTGATTAAACACCGTAACGTATTTTTTATAAAAAACCAGGTTTCTGCCTCCAGAAATAACTCCTCATTCAACTGTATATGCCTAAATTTCAATTATCCTCTTGGTTGCCCCGTCTCCCCCCTCAAGTCTGGATTCTTGCCGCCGGCAGATTCCTCTCCCAAAGCGGCACCGGTTTTACTTTATTTTACGCGCCGATATTTTTTGTCGATCACGTGGGTTTATCTGCTACTGCTGTTGGGATTGGTTTGGGTAGCGGTTCAGTTTCGGGAATATTCGGCAGAATTTTGGGCGGTTCTTTTTGCGATTCTAAATTTTGGGGAAGGCGACGAACTTTATTGCTGGCGACAATTATTTCGGCTGCAGCTTCTTTTATACTGGCGGGGACTAATGATTTCCCCGGCTTAATTGCGGGCAATTTACTGATGGGTTTTGGTGTGGGTTTGTATTGGCCTCCAACCGAGACGATGGTGGCGGATTTAACTGAGGGCGAACAGCGACAGGAAGCTTTTGCTTTGACGCGGCTTGCTGATAATTTGGGTTTGCAAGTTGGGATTATTTTGGGTGGTTTGTTGATTGCAGTAACGGGGAATTATCGATCGCTCTTTATTATTGATGGAATCTCGTTTTTAGTGCTGTTTGCGGTGGTGGCGATCGCGATCTCCGAAACCTACAAACCAGCTAATCCAGGGGATAGAGGAAAAAAAAATCGGGAAAATGGTTGGATCGTGGCGCTGAGCGATCGCAGTCTTCTAGTTTATGCTTTAGTAAATACCCTGTTCACATTATATATTTCCCAAATCCAAACCACAATGCCGCTGTACTTTAGCAAGTTTGTCGCGGTGGGGACTACAACAGGCTTTTCCACAGGTACAATTACCGTTTTGTTTGCTTTTAGCACGTTTTTAACTGTGGCTTTGCAACTGCCGATTGTTAAAGCTTTGAGGCCGTTTTCCCACCCGAAAGCTTTGATGATTTCGGCGCTGCTGTGGGGAATGGGATTTATCGCGATCGGCTTGACGGGAATGGCTGCAACTGGCAATCTATTTTTAGCTGTTTTAGGCTTGAGTTTTTTGTCTGTTGCGACTGTTGCTTATACGCCTTTTGCTTCTGCTTTGGTGGTGGATTTAGCCCCAGAGTCGTTGCGGGGCGTGTATTTGGCCGTTAGTTCTCAGTGTTGGGCGATCGGCTATTTAATCGGGCCGCCGCTGGGCGGTGTGGCTTTGGATAGAGGTAAATGGGCCGCGGATAATTTTTGGTTGGGTTTGGCTCTTAGTGTGATTGTGGCTGTGGTTATTTTGCAAAAGCTCGATCGAATGTTGAAAACTAGAATCTAATATTCAGTTGTTCGTTGAAAACTAAGACCAAAAAACCCGGTTTCTGCCTCAATATCTCTCGGTTCGATACCACGATTTTTCAGAGAAACCGGGTTTGTGACCCCGCGTGCGTCCAAGATTGTAGTTATTAGCATTAACAGTCAACAGTCAACAGTTAACCGTCAACTAACTAATTTATTTTCGTCGATCGCCCAATTTGCGGTAAACTTCTCTTAAATCAACTTGATGGTGAGCCAAAGCAACCAAAGCGTGATAAAATAAATCCGCAACTTCCCCAGCAATCCCCTCTTTGTCGTCATCTTTGCAAGCCATTACAACTTCCGCCGACTCTTCGCCAATTTTCTTGAGAATCTTGTTGTCGCCACCCTCGAACAACTTGCAAGTATAAGAACTTTCGTTAGGATGGTCGCGGCGATCGCAAATTACCGCAAATAATTGAGATAACATATCCCCTGGCGGCGGTGAAATTTCCCCATCAACTTGGTGAAAACAACTTCTTTCTCCTGTGTGACAAGCAATATCTCCAACTTGTTCGACAGTGATTAACAAAGCATCGCTATCGCAGTCGTAACGCAGCCCTTTGACATTTTGAACGTGTCCCGAAGTCGCCCCTTTGTTCCAAAATTCGGCGCGCGATCGACTCCAGAACCAAGTTTGCCCGGTAGAGAGCGTTTTTTGCAGCGACTCCCGATTCATCCAGGCCATCATTAACACCGTACCGTCCAAATAATCTTGGACGATCGCAGGCACTAAACCGCGATCGTCGTAACGAATCTTTTCAATTGGGATCGATCGGCTCAAACTCGATAAATCAGTAGTAGACATAATTTTATTTCAACTTGGTAATCTAGATTAACGCTTTCCTGTCGGAGATTGTTTTTTTATTAACCGCAGAGAACGCAGAGGAGGCAGAGGAAGAGAGAAGATTAACCAAGTGATGGCTAAATTGTCAAGAACTATTTTACAAAAAATTACATTTTAGGGCGATTCCCTATGGGATAGCTTCGCTTCACGGTGCTAGTGCGACAAAGCCTAAAAAACCCAAGCTAGTATTGCTACTCATTGGTTTCTACCCTAAAATTTACTAGAATAGTTTCCTTGAATCGACCTAACCTTTATGTTGAACTGGCTATAAAATTATTCTACCAACAACAGACGTTCACTAAGGAGAAAACATTGGTTTCCACAACCTTGAAAACGACCAAATCAGAAGAAATTTTCGCCGCCGCCCAGAAGTTGATGCCAGGTGGCGTCAGTTCCCCCGTGCGCGCCTTCAAATCCGTAGGCGGACAGCCCATCGTCTTTGACAGGGTAAAAGGAGCCTACATTTGGGATGTTGACGAAAACCAATACATTGACTACGTAGGCACTTGGGGCCCAGCCATCTGCGGCCACGCCCACCCGGAAGTCATCAAAGCCCTGCACGAATCTTTAGAAAAAGGTACGAGTTTCGGCGCACCATCGGTGTTGGAAAACGTACTGGCCGAAATGGTCATCGATGCCGTTCCCAGCATTGAAATGGTGCGATTTGTCAACTCCGGCACCGAAGCCTGTATGGCCGTTTTGCGGCTGATGCGAGCTTTCACCGGACGCGATAAACTGATTAAATTTGAAGGCTGCTATCACGGGCACGCCGATATGTTCTTGGTAAAAGCCGGTTCCGGCGTCGCAACTCTGGGCCTTCCCGACTCCCCGGGCGTCCCGAAATCCACTACTGCCAATACCCTCAACGCTCCCTACAATGACTTAGAAGCAGTCAAAGCTTTATTTGCCGAAAATCCCGGCGAGATAGCAGGTGTAATTCTCGAACCAGTGGTGGGCAATGCCGGTTTTATTACCCCGGATGCAGGCTTTCTCGAAGGTTTGCGGGAAATTACTAAAGATAACGGTGCTTTGTTAGTTTTTGATGAAGTAATGACCGGTTTCCGCATCGCCTACGGCGGAGCTCAGGAAAGATTCGGTGTCACCCCGGATTTGACTACTTTGGGTAAAGTTATCGGTGGCGGTTTGCCGGTGGGAGCTTACGGGGGAAGGCGGGATATTATGGGGATGGTGGCTCCTGCTGGCCCGATGTATCAAGCGGGTACGCTTTCGGGAAATCCTTTGGCGATGACTGCTGGGATTAAGACTTTGGAATTGCTGCAAAAACCCGGCACTTACGAACAGTTGGATAAAATTACCAAAAAACTGTCTGACGGATTGCTAAAAATTGCTAAGGAAGCCGGACACGCAGTTTGGGGCGGGCAAATTAGCGGGATGTTTGGCTTGTTTTTTGCGGCTGGCCCGGTTCACAATTACGAGGATGCGAAGAAGTCGGATTTGACGAAGTTCAGCCGCTTTCACCGGGGAATGTTGGAGCACGGTATTTATCTTGCTCCTTCGCAGTTTGAGGCGGGATTTACTTCTTTGGCTCATACTGAGGAAGATATCGATCGAACTTTGGCGGCAGCGCGTGAAGTGATGGCAAGTATTTAACGTGTGTAGTAAGGATGTTCGTCCTTAAAACTCAGGAATAAATAATTAAAGTCCTTGCTGTTTTTTTGCAGTAAGGACTTTAATTTTTAACTGCTTTATCAAAAAATAAAGTCCTGAATCGTACAGACTATTCAGGACTACCTTTTAATCAGGCTTACAGGCTTTTTTAGTAAATTTTCACGGGGTAATTCCTGTTTAAGGGTGTGGGAAAATTAAAAATTAGTAATTATAGGAACTCTCTACTTTGCCGTAGCAATCCCTAACTTAGCTCCCTTAATTCGGCGTAATCGATCCATAACTTCCACAACATTTCCGTGATAGACGCTTTTATCCGCATTCAGCACAATTAAGGCGCTCGGATTTGACCCCATGACTTGTCGCACCGTACTCTCAATCTGGTCTAAGTTGACTGACTTTTTATCAACCATGAATTTTCCCTGAGCATCAAGCGTGACGGTAATTTTAGCAGGCGAGTCCTGAACTTGAGAGGTTGATGCTTTCGGTAAATTTACGGGTAGACCCTCGGATTTGGATAAAGACAAAGAGGAAACAATGAAAAACGTCAATATGGCGAAGGTTACATCAATCAGTGGCACGATGTTGATCTGGGGAATACTATCAGGTTCATCGGGTAGGCGCATAGTTAGATTCTCTTGGTAGTTTTTCGTAGTGGTGACGGTACAATAGCTCTAGCTGGCCTCCGGCTTCTTGCATAAAAGCTATCTGCTGTAAGTAAAACCCCCGAAACATATTAGCAAATACGAGCGTAAAGATTGCCACCACTAACCCCATTGCCGTAGAAACGAGGGCTTCGCTAATCCCCCCGGTAACGCCCGCGGCATTGGTGCCTGCAGCATCTCCCAGTTTGAGGGAGTCAAAGGTGGTAATTAAGCCCAAAACTGTTCCGAGCAACCCAAATAGCGGGGAGAGGGTGATAATGGTGTCAAATATTGTATTGAATCGCTTCAAAACGGGGATTTCTGCCTGAGCTGCACTCTCTAAGACCAAACGAAATTCTTCGATGTTGGGCGAGTCTAATTCTAATGCTTCCAAAAAAATTCTGGCTAACGGCAAATCAGCGTTTACTTGTAACTTTTTGATGGCGGAATCCGGGTTTTGACTGTAAAGTCTTAGCACTTCCCGGACGACCCGCCGCTGTCGCCGATTCACTTTAAACCAAAAGACAAGACGCTCTAAAATCAGTGCGACTGCTGCGATTGACGAGGCAAGCAGCGGCCAAGAAACAATGCCCCCAGCGCGAAAAATGTAAATGAAATTATCCATTAGTTTGTATTCTCGTTAGCTGTGTTGAGTGATCGCAAGCTGCCTAATGTTGCAATTAGCCCGATCGAAGGCTGGTAGAGTTTCTGCGTCAAGTCGGCACAAGTGATTCAGACTGCGAATTGTTGCACTCAAGGGCGATCGCGCGATCGCACAAACGCATTACCTGTATGTGACTATCTTCGTCTTTACCCAAAATGCTTCTACTGCGATCTCGACCGATTTTTCTCCCAGTGCTTGCTAAAAATTTCCGTTAGGACTTGACAATAATCTTCAATAATTTAAAAGATTCTCAACTAGGTTTCCACAAAATTCAGGGTTTGTCAAGCCATCATCCAAAATAAAAAATAATATTTACTTATTCAATTTATCCACCTAATTGGATATGCTTATAGAAAGTATTCTCTGAAAAGCTTGAGAATATTGAAATTTATTGGTAGATTACGGGCTAAAGTATTGTATTTAAGGCATTGTGGAACCTTGCCCTGCCAGAATCAGAACATTGACAGCACCCACGAGAGCGACGTAGGCGCACCCAAAGGAAATGCTGATTGGTAGTATCTACTCGCTATATCAAAATAAAATAATGAAAATTAATTGCAAGAGTCTTGAACAGGGTGACAGTCTTCTTATAGGATGGGTAGGTTCATCAGTGATAGCAAGCTCAACCCGCATTTGGTAGCTTGTTTCGGGTTATGTGGGGGAGCCAGCGAGGACGTTGCCAACCCATCCATCAAGGAGATTCATAAGGCATGAGTTTTTCAAATATTTCGGCGACGCAAAGAGAACAACAAGAAGAAGCTCTCAAAAAAGTTCTGGCGATCAGTATGTTAGCCTCAACCTTCCTGCACGGTGTCGCGCTGCCGTTGAGCCTCAACTTGGTCAAACCTGCTGAATTTGCAGAGGAACCCATTGAAGTTGTTGTGCTTGATGAGCCCAAAGTAGAGGAAACCCAGCCAGAGCCGACTATTCCAGAAAAGGTATCTCCCCCACCTGACACTTTCAAACCAGAACCGCCACCAGAGCCAGCTCCCGCAGAGGAGCCACCGGTAGCGGCAACGCCCCCGCCGATTCTAGATGAGCAGCCGGTAGCGGTAACGCCACCGCCGATTCCAGAGGAGCCACCCGTAGCGGTAACGCCACCGCCGATTCCAGAGCAGCCGGTAGCGGTAACGCCACCGCCGATTCCAGAGGAGCCACCCGTAGCGGTAACGCCACCACCAATTCCAGAGGAGCCACCCGTAGCGGCAACGCCACCACCAATTCCAGAGAAGCCACCCGTAGCGGTAACGCCACCACCAACTCCTCTGGAGCCTTCCCCCCCACCTCAACAAGATTTTAATTCCCCAGAAACTCCTAAAACCCCGATCGCCAAAGAACCCGAAACCCCTTCGCCCGATCCTCCAAAAAGCGAACCACCCGTTACCGCTTCCCGCCCCAAGAGTGCTGGAAGTTCCACAGACTTTACAAAAGATGCTGGAAATCCCAACTCCTCCGACAGCCCCGAAAAAAATAACCCGCTCTCACCATCTGCTTCGGCGGGTAGCGGGGAACCTTCCTCAGAGCCATTAAATCCTTCTTCCGGGCCCATACAGCGATCGCCCGGGGCTGGGTCGCCAGTCACAGCTACTAGGCCAGGAGGCGGCGGCAATTCTCGAAATGCGATCGGAGGTTTAGGAAACCTTGCCTCTGGTGGCCCCGGAGGCGGAAGCCCTGGAGGTGGAAGCCCTGGAGGAAGTGGGTCGAACTCACCATCTGGCGCCAGCGAAAATGGCGACCTACCTTCCTCAGAGCCATTTGGGGATGGTTCGGGGCGATTGGGAAGATCGACGACGGCTGGCTTACCAGGCTCTGGAGGCGGAGGCCCTGGAGGCGGAGGCTCTGGAAGCGGAGGCTCTGGAAGCGGAGGCTCTGGAAGCGGAGGCTCTGGAAGCGGAGGCTCTGGAAGCGGAGGCCCTGGAGGCGGAGGTCGTGGAGGCGGAGGCTCTGGAAGCGGTTCGGGGTCAGGGCAAAAACCGACAAATCCAGGAAGAGGGGGGAGTCCTTCGCGCGCTCCCGGCACGCCTGGAGGCACTTGCATTAGTGGCTGCGGTAAACCTAACTATCCGAGCGCAGCCAGAGAAGAAGGGCGCCAAGGCCAAGTGGAACTCATTTGTGACATTGACCCCAACGGTAAGACAGTCAACATCAAGATCTTGACTCCTAGCAAATACAACGACTTGAATCGCGCAGCGATGAAAACAGTAGAAGAAAGGAAATATGCCCCATCAGAGAGTGGCATTCAAGGAGAAAGAATAACCATTACCTTCCTGCTCACTGACTAGGGATTTTTTTGAGACTCTAGCAATTTGGCTGGAAATTCTATAGCACCGTCCAAGGAATAGTAAAGTTAAAAGTTGAATTTTTGGTGAATTATGAATTTGGGAATGTCATCAACAATATTAAGTAAACTTCAGCGAGTTGGACTCGTTCTATTACTTGGTTCCCACTTGGGAATTGCTTTGTTATTTGCTAACCCTCACAGCGCAATGGCAGGAGTAATTACTTTACCCGATGGCGGACGTTGCGAGGGAGAATTGAGTGAGGGAAAACTCAGCGGCCCCGGCAATTGTCAATATGCCAACGGCGATCGCTACGAAGGCCAATTTCTCAACGGCAAACCTCACGGTAAAGGCATCTATACCTTTAAAGAAGAAGGTCGATACCAAGGAGAATTTGCCGATGGTGAATTCAACGGTCAAGGTGTCCGCGAATTTGCTAACGGCAACCGCTACGAAGGAAGTTTTAAAAACGGTGAGTTCGACGGTACAGGAACTTTTACCTCAACTAACGGCATTCGTTACGAAGGCTCTTTTACCAATGGTTCTCCTAGCGGTCGCGGGGCTTTTACCTTCAGTAATGGCACTCGATGCGAAGGAGATATTAAAGAAGGAAAAATTAACGGCAAAGGCGTCTGTCAATATGCTAATAAGAACCGCTACGAAGGAGAGTTGCTGAATAATGTGCCTAACGGGCCGGGAATTTATACCTTTGCTGAAGGAGGTCGTTATGAGGGGCAATTTAGTGAAGGGCAATTTCACGGTAAAGGGGTTCGCGAATATCCAAACGGCAACCGCTATGAAGGAGAGTTTGTCAAGGGCAACACTCAAGGTCAGGGGTTGTTTACTTTTAAAGAAGGGGGACGTTATCAAGGGCCGTTTGACAATGGAGAATTTAGTGGTGAAGGTGTCCGTGAGTTCGCCAATGGAGATAGCTATAAAGGCACTTTTGTCAAGGGTAAGATGAGCGGGAAAGGAGTTTACATTTTTAAGAATGGCGATCGCTGCGAAGGCGAATTTAGCGATGGTCAGTTCAACGGCAAAGGTACCTGCATTTACGCCAATGGCGATCGCTATCAAGGTGAATTCCTCAACGGCCAGAAACACGGGCAAGGTTCCTACATTTATGCAGATGGAACGAAAGTAGAAGGAAATTGGCAACAAGGTCAAATTAAAAAATAACCTTATAACCTATCTCGCCCTTCTTGTTTACCCCCCCTCCTCACTAATGACATTAATGCGCTTTACAGCCGACACACCGGCGTTTTATAGCGCTTTT
Organism: Microcoleus sp. K5-D4; assembly: GCF_036704575.1. Taxonomy (NCBI): domain Bacteria; kingdom Bacillati; phylum Cyanobacteriota; class Cyanophyceae; order Oscillatoriales; family Microcoleaceae; genus Microcoleus; species Microcoleus sp. K5-D4. Next base: position 47,356 of record NZ_JAUBSD010000044.1, on the reverse strand, counting down.
CAAGTTGGTGAACGTAGCGGAGGGCTTTTAATTGCACATCCGATTTACACAGGGTCTTTTTTCGGATTTTCTGGAAATCTCGAAGAGCTGTTATTTTTGGGATCATCTCATATTTGTAAAAACACTTCTTCTTCCTCCTTCCTTCTGATTCTTTCCTCCTGACTCCTGGCTCCTGGCTCCTAACTCCAATTTCTAGCTTGGCTGCAAAAGTGAGATGCTCCCTTATTTTTTTTACCGCAGATGGAGGCAGATAGACGTAGATAGGTTACGTTTTTGGGCATCGGATTTGGTAGAATTTTCTCCCTTGTTCTCCATAAAAAAGATTTAAATCCTCGGCGTTGTGTTCGTGCAGTTTGTTGAAAAGGCTGCAATGTCTCAGTTTAACCCTAGCCAATTAATTTCCAGTGTTTCTACAACTAAAAAAACAAGGCCGGCGGATTGTCTCGTTATTAATGAGTTTTATTTTAGTTTTGCTTCTAAATGATGGGGTTCACTCCTCGCCTGAAATCGGCAATCAAATTCTTTGGGATACCTATGGAATTCCACATATTTATGGAGAGAATAGTAAAAGCCTTTTCTACGCTTTCGGCTGGGCGCAGATGCAAAGTCACGGTAATCTGATTTTGCGTCTTTACGGGCAGGCTCGTGGGCAAGCTGCCGAATTTTGGGGCGAAGATTATCTGGAATCCGATCGCTGGGTGCAAACTATGGGAATTCCTAATCGCGCTAATGCGTGGTATGAATCACAAAATCCCATTTTTCGCAACTATCTCGATGCTTTTGTTGGCGGAATGAATGCCTATGCAAAAGAACACCCAGAGGCGCTCACCGAAGAATTAAAGATAGCATTGCCCCTCAAACCGGTAGATGTATTGGCACACGCGCAACGTGTCATCAATTTTACTTTTATAGTCGAGCCAGAGAGCCTTGAAGAACTCGCTGAAAATGACACCCCCAAAGGCTCTAATGGTTGGGCGATCGCTCCTTCGCGCTCTGAAAACGGCAATGCCATGCTATTGGCAAATCCTCACCTTCCTTGGTCGGATTTATATTTATGGTACGAAGCACAACTGATTGGCCCAGAAATTAACGCTTACGGAGCGACTCTCGTCGGATTTCCTGTATTAACGATCGCCTTTAATGACAACTTGGGATGGACTCATACTGTCAACACTCACGATGGCTGGGATGCCTATGAATTGCCCCTCGCTAACGATGGCTATCGCTTCGATGGCGAAGTCCGAAAATTTGACAGAGAAGAGAAGGTTTTAAAAGTCAAAGAAAAGAATGGGAATTTGCGATCGGAATCTCTAGTCGTGCGGCGTTCTGTTCACGGGCCGATTGTCACAGAAAAACAGGGCAAAGCGATCGCCCTGCGCGTTGTCGGACTCGATAAACCAGCAGCCCTTGAGCAGTGGTGGGATATGGCACGCTCAAAGAATTTTTCTGAATTTGAAACCGCTTTAAAGCGCTTGGAAATTCCCATGTTTACCGTCATGTATGCCGATAGTGAGGGGCATATCATGCACTTGTTTAACGGTCAAGTCCCTATACGCAAAAACGGAGATTTTAAATACTGGTCAGGCACGATTCCAGGCAATACGTCAGAGACTTTGTGGAGCAAAAATCATCCTTATGCGGATTTGCCGCGCGTGGTCGATCCGCCCAGCGGTTGGTTGCAAAATACCAACGATCCGCCCTGGACGACGACGTTTCCCAGCCCGATCGCACCGGATAAATATCCCGCCTACATGGCACCGCGCGGCCCGATGGATTTGCGATCGCAGCGATCGGCAAAAATGCTCTTAGAAGATGACAAAATCTCTTTCGATGAATTGATGCAATACAAACATTCTACTCAGGTAGAACTCGCCGATCGCCTCCTCGATGATTTAATTCCCGTCGCACGCCAAGGCAGTGAAAAAGCGCGGCGCGCTGCGGAAGTTCTCGCCACTTGGGATCGGAAAGTCGATGCTGACAGTCGCGGTGCGGTGCTGTTTGCCTTTTGGAAACAAGCGATGGATGACGATCGGTTATTCGCTAAACCTTGGAGCGAAGATGCGCCGCTAACGACGCCAGACGGGTTGGCAAATCCTGCGGAGGCGGTGCGGGTGCTGGAAGCGACAGCAACCAAAGTTGAGGTAACTTATGGCGCGTTAGATGTGGCATGGGGGGAAGTCTTCCGATTGCCTGGGGAGGCAAATCTGCCTGCAAATGGAGCTGACGGTGCTTTAGGTGTATTTCGCTCAGTATGGTTCGCTCCTGGGAAGGACGATCGCTTTCAAGCGGTTGCGGGCGATTCTTTTGTCGCTGCGATTGAGTTCTCGAATCCGGTGAAAGCGATGGCGCTAAACAGTTACGGTAACGCCACTCAACCTGGTTCGCCCCACGCCGGCGATCAGTTGCAGCTCTTTGCTCGCAAGGAATTGCGCCCTGTATGGCGATCGCGATCGGAAATTGAAGCTCACCTGAGTTCGCGCCAGAAACTATAGAAGAAGGAAGTTCGGCAACGGATTCTGTAACGGATGTAACGGATGTCAGGAAGTTCGGCAACGGATTCTGTAACGGATGTAACGGATGTAACGGATGGAAGCAAGAAGCAAGAAGTTAAAAGACCTCTTTCCGTTTCCCCTTTACGCATCGCGCAGCAGCCGGCAAGCATACCCACCGACTGCAACGAGGAATAAGCCCAGCGCGGAGAGAGCGTATAACAAAGCCATGCCAGCACCGGCATCTGTCCCCAGAATTCCGCCAAAAATAGCTGCTAAAAAACCTCCCGGTTGCATGGCGGGTTCAAAGACGCGATCGGCAAGTGGCCCTGCGATCAATAAACCGATCGCTGACGCCAATTGCACGATAACTGCTCTGGTAGCAAAAACACGCCCCTGCACGTCTGGTGCGACTTTCGCCAGCCATATCGCCTCGTTGGAACTGCCGAGGATGGGGAAATTGAAAGACGAACAAAATTGAGCGGGAATCCAGATGGAAAGCGCCTGACCGAAAGCAAAGACTATTTTACTCAAGCCCGCGCCTGCCATTCCGAACAGAAAGCCCCGGATTCGGCGTTTGGGGCCGCCCCAAATACTGACGATCGATGCTCCTAAAACGCCGCCGGCGCCGGCGGCTGAAAGGATCGTACCGAGGATTCTGGCATTGTTGCCGGTGCGTGCCAGAATCATCGGTGAGTAGAGGGCGGCGCCGATGTCGTGAGCAAACCAGAATAGCGAAACGGACACCAGCAAGGCAAGCAGGCTGGGACGCTGGACGATGTAGCGGAATCCGAAGCTGAGTTCTTGCAACAGGTGGGGGCGAGTCGGCTGGGGATTGGAGGCGATATTGCTCCGCAACGCTGGCGCGATCGCGGGCTGGGGTATTTTGACAGATACTAGGGTGGCGATCGCGATTGTAAAAGTTGCCAGGTCGATCGTAAAAATCCCGCCGGGCCCGATCGCAGAATAGAGAATCCCCGCCAGCGTCGGAGCAATAATACTCGCGCCATAATTTGCCAAAAAACTTAAACTGCTAGCGCGGCTGTAATGCTTTTCTGGCATCATTGTGGCGATGGCTGCTGAGTAAGCTAACTGCTGAATTTGGTCAAAAATTCCGTTAACCGCAGCCGCTACATATATATGCCATATTTGCAGGTTTTGGCTGATATAAAGTAATAGGATAGTGAGCGTTAACAAAGCTGAAACCGCATCACCGATCCCCATCAAAAATTTTCGATTCCAGCGATCGACGAGAATGCCAGCAACCGGAGCAAGCAAGATGCGTGGCAATTGAGTAAAAAACATCAACAAAGCCAAAGCTGTCGCTTGACTGGTGGACTCCCAAATCCAAATAGTCAGCGCAAACGCGGACATAGCGCTGCCAATCATCGAAGCAGTTTGTCCGAGCCAGAGTTGAATAAATTTTTGCATGGAATAAGCGATTGATAGGATTTAAAATTCAGAGGATAGGGGTTTTTAGGGAGGAGAATGACACCCGCATAAAACCGCACGCCGCTATCCTTAAAACCAAGGCCATTGCTGGCTCAGTGGAGATAATTCTTCATATTGCTGTCTCGCCTCCTTGCGGTAAAATTTCGCCAAATGCCGCTGCCGCCACATCATTACACCCGTAACAAACAGTACAAACGCTGCTAATCCTGCGATCGCGTGTACAAGCCGCAAGTAAATTCCGCCATAGCTGCCAATATGTAGCGGATAAAGCGAGTTGAGAATTCGATTTGCTACAGAAGCTGAATTTACACTGTCAGCCTGCAATATTTCGCCACTGTATTGGTCGAGATAAATGGTGCTAATCCCGTTTGGGTGCGGCTCATTGGGAAATTTTTTCCGTACTTTAAAAGTTGCTTCAGGCTTCAAAGGCAGAGAAATAAAAGTGGTTTTAGCTTCCGGCCAAACGGTATTAACTTGGTGTAAGATTTCGTCAAGGTTTTGCCTCGAACTGCTAGAGTGGGGATGAGAAGTCAATGCTGGCTGTGGCTTTTCATTCGTTAGCCAATACAGAGTCGATTCAACCGGCGCGTAAAAAATTATCGCTGTCCCTGTAGCGGAGATGAGTATGAGAAAAGCCACCGATACAATGCCAGAAACGTTATGTAAATCAAATACAGTCCGCTGCCAGTGAGCTTTCCAATCAATAGAAAATCCGCGAGCCAAATTGCGCCAACCCGTCCACAATACCAAACCAGTAAAAGTTAGCCCTAGCATTACTAGACCGCAAATGCCGACAACAAGATGACCAAATTCTCCTCCAGCTAATTCCGCGTGTAACGTAAAAATAAAACCTGTAAAAGTTTCTTTCCAAAGGCGCCCACCCGTAATTTTTCCGCTGTAAGGATTGACATAAACGCTAACTATTTCCTCACTCTTTGACAGCATTGAAACTTGGCAAATATCCTTCGCTGAGCGTGGCAACAAGATACTAAGAGCTTGATTTTGCGGATAAGCTTTTTCGACAATTTGCAGGACATTTTCCAGCGGTATCCGTTCGGCTTGAGGAATTACTTGCAGGAGTTGGGGATTGAAGAACCGCTCGACTTCGGGGCTGAAAACCAGCAAGCTACCGGTTAAAGCAATTACTGCTAGAAATATTCCTACCACCAACCCCAAATACAAGTGCAGTTTGAATGCGAGTTTGCGGAACTTCATCTCGAAATTTTTCTCAAAGCCGTTAACTGTTCTCATTAAGGTAAAACCGATAGTCCGACAGGGAATTCATTCCCTGTCTCAAAGCTAAAGTCCTCGCTATGAGGACTGAGAAAAACACTTTTCAACTCATTAGTCCTATGCAATAGGACTTTAGCTATTAGACAGGGGTTTCAACCCCTGGCGGACTAGCGGGTGGCCGCGAGGACTAGCGGACTAACAGCTTAAATTGACACCAATGGGTTCTTGGAGTGTCCCTACGGGGATATTGAATCTACCTCATCAACCTGCAATCTGCTGTAATTACCAGTTAAGGCGGTAATTAACACTGAGAGTTAAACCCCTCCCTGCATAATTAGAGGTGTCCGAGCCAAATCCAGCTAAGTATTGGGAGATCACGGGAAAATATTGATTATTCAATAAATTCTCGACTTTGACTTGTAGCAGCCCCGAGCCAATTTTAACCGCGCTGACGTAATCCAGTGTGAGATAGCTGCTAATCGGGCCGCCATCCGAGCCGTCTTTGAAAGCTTGATCGCGATTTCCAGAATATAATAACTGTAACCGATTGTTCCATCCCGGCAAAGTTTCGTTTTGAACATAAGCTGTTAGCTTGAGCGGTGGAATTCGGCTGCTATCGAGGGCGATGTAACTGCCTTCCTCCTTATATTCGCCTTGAATATAAGTAGCAGTCCCGCCCAGCGACCATGCTCGTCCAGGTTGCCAATCCACAGTTCCTTCTAAGCCGTAAATGCGTTCTGGGGCGCGGATGAGTTCCAGGCGGCCTGTGTTGCCAACTGGTTGAAAACTGACTCCTAGATCGGAGGTATTGTAAAAAGCGGCAAGCGACATTTGCACGGATTGCCACCCTCCTCGAATGCCAATTTCGTAGTTGTTGACTTTTTGCGGTTGAGTTACTTCTAAAGAAGATTCAATTCCGACAAAATTGTCGGGGGGTTGGCGGAGGATGCGGGCGAAATCAGGGACTGAGAAACCTTGAGAAAAGTTGCCAAATATGTTGAAGTTGTCAGTAATTTTATAGACAGCCCCTGTATTAAATAGGGTGGCGTTAAAATTGCGATCGCCTCCTTCGATCTGGCGATCGTTAAAAGTGGTATAATCATTGACGTTTAACCCGACGCGTTCGTGACGTATCCCGCCACTTAGAATGACGATATCGTCAATATTCCATTCCAATTGACCGAAAAAGCCAAGGCTGTCATAAGTGTAAGGAGGGACGAAAGGACGCTCGGAAATTTTCCGGTAAACCCGGCCACCACTTGCGTCAAATCTCTCCGGATCGTACAAGTCGAAACGCTGTTTGCTATCTTCAGTAATATAGTCAGAACCCCAAGTTAATCGAAGATTTTCGGCACGGGATAAAGGAGTGGTAATCGCCAGTCTACCTCCTATCTGTTCGCTCTCGGCTCGCGAACGAGTAACACCGACAAACGGTCCAAAGAAATCGGAGGTGCGGTAATCTGAAGGAACACCTACATTGGAATTCGTTCGATAGTAGATTTGGCTTTGAAGGCTGCTGCCAAAAAGGTTTTGGTTGGTGTAACTTAGGTTGAGCTGTGTACTTTTATTCCCCGGTGTTTCCCCGTCAATATCCAACTCCCCGGTTCGGATGGCGCGGGCTTTTTGCCGTCCTTCCTGGTCGTCAACACTAAAGTCTGGAATCACATTGGGATCTTGGGTTTCCCGATAGTGATTGACAGTTAGTTGCAGCCGCTGTTCGGTATCCAAATCTACCCCGACTTTGCCCATCACGTTGAAGAGGGTGCTGCTGTCTCCGCCGAGTTCAAAAAAGGGAATGCGATCGCCTTTGGCATCGTAAAAAGCTCCACTTCTAGAGAGCGAGACAGTACCCGTCAGATCGAAATTGCCCGTTCGGCCAGAAATCGTCTGCTGAGCGTTAAAGCCTAAAGCATCTCTTGTGTTTGTTAAAGCGCTACTGACGCCCACTTCAGTAACAGCAGTTAGCCTTTCCTCAGTTGGCCGGCGAGTAATAATATTAATCACGCCACCTGTAGCCTGAGCGCCGTAGATTGCGGTAGAACCCCGCACTACTTCAATGCGTTCGATCGCGCTGGGATCGATGTTTCTAAATTCTCTGCCAAAAGATTGAATATTGGTCGTTTGCGGCACACCGTCAATCAGAACGGAAACGTCGCGACCCCGCAAAGTTTGTCCATAAGTGGCAGTAGTTTGAGTCGGGGGCGCGAAACCGGGAACCTGATTTGCCAGAGCTTCCCCCACATTTCTCGATTGCCCTGCCTGCTGCTGAATTTCTTGTGAGTCTACCACCGTTATAGAGCGCGGCACGTTCGTCACTCTTTCTGCGGTTCGTGTTGCAGTGACGACGATTTCAATCGGGTTTCTCCCCACCTGTGGCGTTCCGGGTGGCTGTGTCGGTGTTCCAGGCGGCTGCGCTGTCGGCGGCAAGGGTTCTCCGGGCGTTCCAGGCGGCTGCGCTGTCGGCGGTAAGGGTTCTCCAGGCGTTCCTGGTGGCTGCGCTGTCGGCGGTAAGGGTTCTCCTGGCGTTCCAGGCGGCTGCGCTGTAGGTGGTAAGGGTTCTGCGGGCGTTCCAGGCGGCTGCGCTGTAGGTGGCAAGGGTTCTGCGGGTATCTCTACCTGCTGCGCTGTAGGTGGCACGGGTGCTGCGGGTGTCCCCGGCTGCTGTGTTGTAGGAGCCGGTGCAGGCGGGCGAGCAGTCATCTGCGAGGTGGGTTGTAAGCTGAGAATCAGACCCGCAGCGTTAGGAATCACCCGTGCGACTGGTTGGCCCCTCTCGCCAATGACTCGGATTCGGATGCTGTTGTTATCTAAAGGAGTAACGGTGACAGAAGCAATTCCCGCAGCCGGTTTGTCTTGACGAAACTCATTTCCCCCCGGTAGTCGCAGTTGAGCGGTGATGGCATCAATTTGTAAAGTTTCGCCAAAGGTGGTGGTGAAGACTTGCAGGGGTCTTCCATCTTCAGTGTCTAGGATGATTTCAATGCCTTCTGACGTGGGGTTGAGGCGAACGCCCGTCACCTGCGCGATGTTGGAAGCGCACGCCGACTGAGCTACTACCGCCGACACGACTCCTGCCAGCCCAAGGCTACTTAATAATTTCTGCGATCTGTTCATTAGTCTTGAATCAACAATTGATAGAACTTCGGATATGGGGTTTGCGTTGTTTGCACAACATGATTTGTGGCAGCGTTGCTGCTCTTGTGGGCAGGAGTGAAACTGACCTGCGGAAGATCCGGCCCAGTTGTCGGGCGCAGTTCGATCCGATTCTCCCGTCGCTATCCGCCTTTGTCTGGCAGGAAGCGCGTGAGGGCGAACGCCTCAGTCCGGTGGCGCTCTAGACGATCGCCCACGGTTGGCACTTTCCTCGGTTAAAGGAAGTAGTCGCTGGGGGCTTAATGAGAAAGTGCCTTAATTAGATAACACAGCAGTTACATCTGTCAAGAGTTAACTAATGAAAACTAATTGCATTTTAAGATAGGGGGTTAGACCCCTCTAGCTAGTTGTGTACCACTTGCATATTATGGTTGCGGTAAGGGCTAGACAAACCAGCGCCTAAAATGCTATGGCAAGAGTTAGAAAAGATTGTCATATAGGAAACCATAGCAGTCAACAAATTTGCTGCTAGACTCTTGACAATAAATATCATCTAGCATAGGATGCTTAAAGTCGATAGCCGTAAAGCCCCTGAAGCTGATATCGAAGCTGGCTCGGACTGAAATCGCCCCGGAGCCATTGCCGAACAGCGCGATCGACAAAAAAAACTCAAAACAAGCGCTAATACCCGGATTGAAGACTCAAACACGCTGATGGGAGACTCGTAACGCCCGACAACTGTCCACAGAAAGTCTATGTGGAAAGAATTTGGCGGAACTGGTTGGCGTACTGCAAACAAGATTTATAGGTAAAAAGAATCGATGAGTGACGCAAGCATTAAGGGAAACCAACTCACCGAAAGTTGTACTTTAGTAGAACTCCTGCAAAACAGAGCATTACACCAACCAGAGCAGAAATATACATTTCTGTTAGACGGAAAAACTGAAACCGCCAGTTTGACTTATCGAGAGTTAGACGCGATCGCCCGATCGCACGCCGCGCGACTTCAGACATTGGGGCTCACTGGCGAACGAGCCTTACTGCTTTTCCCGCCAGGATTGGACTATCTCGCCGCCTTTTTTGGATGCTTGTACGCCAAAGTGATCGCAGTTCCCCTCTATCCGCCGAAGCTGAAGCGGAATTTAGCGAAAATTAGTGCGATCGCCCTAGATGCAGGAGCAAAAGTTGCGATCGCTCCCGCGCGACACCTGGAAAATTTAGAACAGCTATGCGAGCAAGCGCCGGAACTCAAACGGCTGCACTGGCTGACAGCAGAGGCGCTTGCCGATGACGGGGAAAAGTGGCAGCAGCAACCCATCCATCCCGACGAAGTGGCTTATCTTCAGTACACTTCCGGCTCAACCTCCACCCCCAAAGGCGTAATGGTGAGCCACGCCAACGTTTTGTACAACATCGAATACATTCACCGAGGCTTTGAGCACGATTCCGAAAGCGTTGCGGTAACGTGGCTTCCCCCCTTTCACGACATGGGGTTAATTGACGGATTGCTGAAACCTTTGTATCTGGGAATTCCCTCTTACTTCATGCCGCCAGCGGCGTTTATTCAGAACCCGATGTGCTGGTTGGAAGCGATTTCGCGCTACAAAGCTACCCACAGTGGCGGGCCAAATTTTGCTTACGACTTGTGCGCTAGCAAAATAAGCAAAATGTTGGGCGATGGCGAAAAAATGCTCGACTTGAGTAGTTGGCGCGTCGCCTATAACGGCGCAGAACCTATCCACAAAGAAACCCTAGAGCGATTTACCAAAGCTTTTGAACCCTGCGGTTTTCAGGCGGATGCCTTTTGTCCTGCTTACGGAATGGCAGAAACTACGCTAAAAATTGCCACGGTTCGCAGCGGAATAACACCGACTTTCTTACCTGTTGACGCTGGGGCGCTGGAAAATAATCACATTGTAGAAGTTGGCGAAGGCGATCGCGGCGCGAGAACTTTAGTCGGCTGCGGTTTCCCTGAATTTGGAACTCTAGTTGCGATCGTCAATCCCGAATCTCTGAGGCAATGCCAGCCGCAGGAAGTCGGAGAAATTTGGGTAGCTGGCGAAACAGTTGCGCGAGGCTATTGGAATCGCCCAGAAGAGACAGAAAAAACCTTCCAAGCATATCTTTCAGATACCAGCGAAGGGCCATTTTTGCGAACAGGAGATTTAGGCTTTTTACGCGATCGAGAACTGTTTATTACAGGGCGACTCAAAGATTTGATTATCATCCGAGGTCGCAATCTTTACCCCCAAGATATAGAAAGAACAGCAGAACGCAGCCATCCCAGTTTGCGGCCGGGGGCGATCGCGGCATTCTCAGTGGAAGTCGCCGGCGAAGAACAGCTCGTTATCGTGCCAGAATTACAATCTCGCAAAGCGCCGGATAATGCCGAGGAAATTATCAGCGCCATCCGCAACCGCATTGCTCAAGAATATGAAGTGCAAGTTTATGGAGTAGTGCTGATTAAGCCGGGAAGCATTCCGAAAACGACCAGCGGTAAAATTCAACGTCGCGCCGCCTATGCTGACTTTCTAGCTGACAATTTGGAAGTTGTTGCGAGTAGCGTTTTAGAGTTAGCTGATTCGGCGGAAATCGACAATCAACTCACGCGAGAAATTCTGCTAGCAACAGAGTTAGCAGAACAGCAGGCACAGTTAGAAACCTATTTGCAACAGCAGGTAGCAAGGGTGCTGAAAGTCAGCCTTTATCAAATCCCATCGGCACAGGATTTTAGTAATTTTGGTTTGGATTCATTGGCTGTATTTGAATTGAAAAATCAGATCGAAACAAATCTAAAAATAGCTTTATCAATAGAAGACTTCTTCCAGGAATTAAGCCTTGCTAAACTGGCTGCCAAAATTTTAGAAAAATTGGCAGAAGCGCCGACAATGGCGTCTATTCAAACCGTTTCTCGTCAACAAAACATCCCCCTGTCTTTTGCTCAAGAGCGCTTATGGTTCTTTGACCAATTGGAACCAGGAAACCCCTTCTATAACCTCTGCGGTGCAGTTCGGATTACAGGACAACTCAATGCAGAAACACTCATGCAAAGTATTGAGAAAATTATCGAGCGACACGAGATTTTAAGAACTGCGTTTGCTGGTGGTGAGAAAGAACAGATACAAGTTATTTTTGAGGCAAAAAGTTTCCCATTACCGCTGATTGATTTGAGCGAGCGCTCCCCGGCTGAACGCGAGAAAGCAGCGCAAAAACTGTCTGCTGAAGAAGCACAATTGCCCTTTGATTTAACTCAACCAAATCTGCTCCGTGCCAAACTTCTGCGCCTATCTGAGACCGAACATACTCTGCTTTTATCCGCCCACCATATCATTTTTGATGGCTGGTCTTTGGGCATATTTTTACGAGAACTAGCTGCATTTTATGAAGGATTGTCTAATAAAAATTTAGCCTCGCTTCCACCGCTGCCAATTCAGTATGCAGACTTTGCAACTTGGCAGCGCCAACAAATGCAGGGAGAAATATTAGAAACTCAACTTACTTACTGGAAGCAGCAGTTAAGTGGCAGCGCAGCGGTTCTAAATTTACCAACAGACTTTTCTCGTCCCGCCGTTCAAAGTTACAAGGGAGGTCGGCAATTATTTGAATTGCCAGAGCACTTAACCGAGGCCATTAGGCAATTGAGTCGCCGCGAAAAAACTACTTTCTTTATGACATTGCTGGCAGCATTCAAAACACTGCTTTACCGCTACACGGGGCAAGAAGATATCCTCGTCGGTTCACCAATGGCCAGCCGCAACAGCAGCGAAACCGAATCATTAATTGGATTTTTTGTCAATACTTTAGTCCTGCGGACTGACTTAAATGGAAATCCAACTTTTCGAGAGTTGCTGAGTCGAGTGCGAGAGGTTGCATTAGGTGCTTACGCGCATCAAGATGTACCGTTTGAGAAGTTGGTAGAAGAATTGCAGCCGAATCGAGATTTAAGTCACTCGCCTTTATTTCAGGTGATGTTTGCCTTTCAAAATGCCTCGGAATTTGCCTTAGAATTGCCGGATTTAAGCTTGAACTGCCAACAGATTCACAGCGGGACAGCCAATTTCGATTTAACTTTGGAATTAGAAGCCACAGCCACAGCTATTAGAGGCTGGTTTGAGTACAGCTTAGACTTATTTGAAGCGGCTACAATCGCGCGAATGGCGAGGCACTTTCAGAACTTATTAGAAGGCATCGTTGCGAATCCATCCGCGCGTCTATCAGATTTGCCCCTGCTTGCAGAAACAGAGCGCCAACAACTTGTATTTGAGTGGAATAATACTGGGGTAAATTACTCCCCAAATGAGTGCGTTCACCGTTTGTTTGAAGCGCAGGCTGCGAAAACGCCTGATGCGGTTGCGGTGCGATTTGAATGCCAAAGTTTGACTTACCAAGAATTAAATAATCGCGCGAATCAACTCGCACATTACCTGCACTATTGCGGCGTAAAACCCGATGCCATAGTCGGCGTTTATCTGGAGCGATCGCTCGATGCGATCGTCGGAATTTTAGGCGTATTAAAAGCAGGTGGCGCTTATTTGCCCCTCGATCCAAATTATTCCAAAGAACGTCTTAATTTCATGTTAGAAGATGCTGGAGTTCGCGTATTGCTAACGCAAGCACAATTAGCTGCAGACTTGCTAGTCCCCAACATTTCCGCAATTTGCTTGGATGCAGACTGGCAGAGAATCGCTCAACAAAATCAGTCAAATCCTGATAGCGCCGTTTCGCCAGAAAACCTCGCTTATATCATCTATACATCCGGGTCTACCGGCAAGCCAAAAGGAGTGATGGTTCAACACGCATCTTTGGCAAATTATACGCAGGCTGCAAGTGTAGAATATGGCATCGAACCAGGCGATCGCATTCTCCAATTTGCTTCCCTCAGCTTCGACGCCAGCGCCGAAGAAATCTATCCCTGTTTAACGCGAGGTGCCACTTTGGTACTGCGCGGAAATTCCATGTTAGACAGCATTTCTTCCTTCCTGCAAAAATGCCGGGAATGGCAAATCACCGTCTTAGATTTACCAACCGCTTACTGGCGCGAATTAACTGCCAGACTCAGCATCGAAAACGCAGAATTTCCCCCGTCAGTGCGCTTGACAATTATTGGCGGAGAAACCGCACTTTCAACATCGCTCAATCAGTGGCAAAAGTGCTTATCAGAAAAAGTGCGGCTAGTCAATACTTACGGCCCCACAGAAACAACCATTGTCGCGACGTGGTGCGACTCTTCCTCCTCTTCCTCTTCTTCTCTCCCCTCTGCGCCCTCTGCGCCCTCTGCGGTTAAAAACTCCGCAAAAACCTTGCCGATTGGTCGTCCAATTCCAAATGCCCGCACCTATGTACTCGATGCTAATTTGCAACTTGTTCCGATCGGAGTCCCCGGCGAACTTTATATCGGAGGTGCGGGGGTTGCGAGAGGATATATCAACCGTTCAGAGCTGAATAGAGAAAAATTTATTCCCGATATTTTTAGCAACGTGCAAGGCGATCGCCTTTACAAAACAGGCGATTTAGTCCGGTATCTTCCCGACGGTAATTTAGAATTTCTCGATCGCACAGATCGTCAAGTGAAAATTCGCGGTTTTCGCATTGAGTTAGGAGAAATCGAATCTGCACTCAGCCATTACCCAGACGTGCAAGAGGCAGTTCTTCTGGCGCGAGAGGAAGATTCAGGCGAAAAGCGCTTAGTTGCTTACCTCGTTTTAAACTCAGGACTCAGCATTGGCAACTCTGCACTGATTAAAAATCTGCGCTCTTTTCTCCGGGAACAACTGCCAGATTATATGGTTCCTGCCAGTTTCATGTTTTTAGAAGCGATGCCATTAACGCCAAACGGCAAGGTAGATTTTAAGGCACTTCCCGCACCGGAAACCAACAAGTCAGACGCCGATTTTATCGCTCCTGAAACTTTAGAAGAACAACTATTAGCGGAGATTTGGGCGGAGGTTCTGGGTTTAAAACAGGTGGGAATCAATGACAATTTCTTCGAGTTGGGAGGTCACTCTTTGCTGGCAACTCAACTGATTGCCAAGGTGCGCGATCGCTTTCAAGTCGAGCTATCATTGCGCTGCTTGTTTCAATCCCCTACTGTCGCCAGTCTGGCAGTTGCGATCGCACAAGCTAAGAGCCAGCAGTCGCACGAACCCCTGATTTCACTGCCCGCGATCGCCCCCGATCCTCAAAATCGCTACCAACCATTTCCGCTCAACGAAATGCAGCAGGCGTACTGGATCGGGAGAAATAGCTTCTTGGAAATGGGCAATGTTGCCATTCACGGCTATGTAGAAATTGAAAGCGACGAGTTAGATTTAGAGCGGTTTAGCCTCGCGTGGCAGCGAGTTGTAGAGCGCCACGATATGCTGCGGGCGATCGTACTGCCGAACGGACAGCAGCAAATTCTGGAAAACGTACCCGCTTATAAAATTGAGGTTTTGGATTTGCGATCGCTCGCTCCAGAAATTGCCGGTGAAAAACTCGCAGCAATTCGCGATCGCCTTTCCCACCAAGTGCTGCCGCTCGATCGCTGGCCGCTGTTCGAGATTTGCGCTTCCCAAATTAATAAGCGCCGCATCCGCCTCCACATCAGCATTGACGCCTTGTGCATAGACGGCTGGAGTTTTCAAATTTTGTTTGGCGATTTGGTAAAGTTTTACCGCAATCCCCATACTGCGATCGCGCCCTTGCAACTGTCTTTCCGCGATTGCGTGTTAGCTGCGATCGCCTTAGAAAACTCCCCATTTTACCAGCAATCCTTAGATTACTGGCGCAATCGCCTCAAAACCCTGCCACCAGCGCCGGAATTGCCCCTCGCCAAACAGCCGAATTCCTTAACACAGCCGCGATTTAAACGCTGGAGCGATCGCCTAGACTTGCCAACCTGGCAGCGCCTCAAAACGCGCACAGCTCGCGCCAGCCTCACTCCTACGGGTTTATTGCTAGCTGCCTATGCCGAGGTTCTCTCCTTGTGGAGCAAAACGCCTCGGTTTACCCTCAACGTGCCGCGCTTTAATCGCCTTCCCCTCCATCCTCAAGTTGAGGAAATTATCGGAGAATTTGCCTCATTTACTCTGTTAGAAATAGACAACTCAAAGCCAGAAAGTTTTGAAGTACGAGCCAAGCGACTGCAAGAACAACTTTGGCAAGATTTAGAACACCAATATGTCAGCGGCGTGCGCGTTTTGCGAGAACTCGCCCAAGCGCAAGGTACAACCGCAGCGTTGATGCCAGTTGTGTTTACGATCGATCCGCAAAACGCGCCAGGGGAAGATACTTCTATCTTTTCTCTCATTCAAGAATTGGGAGAACTGGTTCATATTATCGGTCAAACGCCGCAAGTTTGGATCGACGCGCAATTTACCGAAACTGCTGACGGGCTTTCTTTTAGCTGGGATGCGGTGGAAGAACTCTTCCCGCCAAGGATGATTGACGATATGTTTGAGGCCTACTGTCGCCTATTGCAACGCCTCGCCAATGAAGAGGAAACTTGGCAGAAAACGGTGCAGTTTCAGCAAGCCTTTACTAACAGCATTGAGGCACCCATTCCCGATGTATTGCTGCACGAATTGTTTGCTGAGAAAGCCGCGTCGCGATCGCACGAACCGGCCATCATTACGCGCGATCGCACCCTCACCTACGAGGAACTATATCTGCGATCGAATCAAGTCGCTCACCGATTGCGGAAGCTGGGAGCTCGCCCCAACCAGTTGGTTGCCGTGGTTGTGGAAAAAGGATGGGAGCAAATCGTCGCTGTGCTGGGCATTCTCGCATCCGGGGCAGCTTATTTGCCCGTAGATGCGACGCTACCAAAAGAGCGGCTGTGGCATTTGCTGGAAAATGGCGAAGTTGAGATTGTTTTGACGCAATCTCAATTAAATCAGCGCTTGGAATGGCCGGAAAATGTGCGGCGAATTTGTCTCGATACCGACGAATTGGCTGCCGAAAGCAGCGAAGCTTTGGAGTCGGTGCAGGAACCGGAAGATTTAGCTTATGTGATTTATACTTCCGGCTCAACTGGCTTGCCGAAAGGCGTGGCGATCGCGCACCGAGGTGCAGTCAATGCGATCACTCAAACCAACCAAGTGTTTAATGTGGCAGAGTGCGATCGCGCGATCGCAGTCACTGCACTGCACCACGATATGTCGGTTTACGATATTTTCGGCATCCTAGCTGCTGGGGGCGCGATCGTCATTCCCGATGCCGCACAACGCCTAGACCCCGCTCACTGGGCGCAATTGATGGTACAAGAGCGCGTCACCATTTGGAACTCGGTTCCGCCGATGATGGAAATGCTGCTCGATTACGCTGCCGGACGTTCTGAGGTGTTGCCGGAGTGCTGGCGCTGGGCGTTTCTCGGCGGAGATTGGATTCCAGTAACGCTGCCCCAGAGGTTAAGGGCGATCGTCAAAGGATGCCGAGTTGTCAGTGTCGGCGGGCCAACCGAAACCACTCTCTGGAACATCTGGTATTCGGTAGAAACGGTTGACCCTTCTTGGAAGAGCATTCCCTATGGCAAGGCGATCGCCAATACACGCTATTACATTTTGAATGAAAGGCTAGAAGACTGTCCCGTCTGGGTTGCCGGCGAGATGTGCTGTGCCGGAGTTGGACTGACAAAAGGATACTGGCGGAATGAAGAAAAAACTCGCGCCAGCTTCCTCACGCACCCCGTCACGGGCGATCGCTTGTACCGAACTGGAGATTTAGGGCGCTTCCTCCCTGACGGCAACATAGAATTTTTAGGACGAGAAGATTTCCGCCTTAAAATTCGAGGATTCCGCATCGAAGCAGGAGAAATTGAAGCTGCTTTGAACGAGCACCCAGCAGTCAAAGCATCAATTGTCACCGCATTCGGAGAAAATCACAGTCAAAAACGCTTAGTAGCATATATAGTTCCACAACAAAATGCTGCCCCTGCGGTTGAAGAATTGCGCCAATTTTTGAGTGAAAAGCTGCCGGATTATATGGTGCCTTCTGCACTTATAATTCTGGACGCGCTGCCGCTTTCGGCGAACGGCAAAGTTAACCGCAAGGCTCTGCCCGAACCGGATGCCGCAATTCCAGAAGCCAAGATTTTTGTCGCCCCGCGCACCCCTATTGAGGCAATGTTAGCGAAAATTTGCTGTGAGGTTCTCGGCATCGAACAGTTAAGCATTGCCGACAACTTTTTTGAACTAGGAGGAAATTCGCTCCTGGCAATTCAATTAGCAGCAAAGGTACGAGAATCTTGTCAGATAGAATTGCCTTTGTGCGATATTTTTGCAGGACAATCGCTCGCCGTACTTGCAGAAAAGATTTCTGAAGCCAAAAACAAAAATGCGGCCGTTGAAGAACCCGCGATCGCGCCAGTTTCGCGATCGGCGTACCGCATGAAACTGTCATCTTTGCGCTAACCACAAATCAATAATGAGTCATGAGTGAGCAGCCAATAATATCATGTCCGTTCGATTGACCGTTATTCCTGTAGGGGCGGGTTCGCCAATATCTTTACTAAAAACCATAAATCTCGTAAACCAGCCCCGCCCAAGATATTACCTCATAACCAATCCCTAAATATCGGCTGCAATCCCAATTACCAATTACCAGTTACTAATCCAATGACGGTGCATTTTTCCGAAAAACCTCCCACAGGTACTCCCGACTCTGCGAATGCTTCCGAAGAAGAAGTATTTGCATTTCCCACCTCTTTTGCCCAGCAAAGACTGTGGTTTATCGATCAATTTGAACCGGGAAACCCTTTTTACAACCTGCCGGCGGCTGTGTTACTGAAAGGCCGGCTAAATGTATTAGTGCTAGAGCTAAGTTGCAAGGAAATTGTGCGCCGTCACGAAGCTTTGCGGACGACATTTGCCACTGTAGACGGTCAACCCGTGCAGGTGGTTGGTGATAATTTTAATTTCGGGCTGCAAGTTTTAGACCTGCAACAATTGGCGGAAACTGAGCGAGAACAAAAAGTAAAACAACTGACTGCCGAAGAAGCTAGCAAACCTTTTGACCTAACCAAAGGGCCGCTGTTGCGAGCGAGTTTGCTACAGTTAGATGCTGAGGAATATGTCTTGCTGCTGACGCTACATCACATTATTTTTGATGGCTGGTCAATCGGAGTCTTTCTGCAAGAATTAGCAGCACTTTACGAAGCGTTTTCAATTGGCAAACCATCCCCACTTCCCGAACTTTCCATCCAGTACGCCGATTTTGCTATTTGGCAGCGGGAATGGCTTGCGGGCGATCGCTTGCAAACTCAACTTAACTACTGGAAAAAGCAGCTCAGTGGCCTTCCCCCCTTGCTGGAATTGCCAGCCGATCGCCCCCGTCCCCCGGTGCAAACCTATCGGGGCGGGAAAGAATCATTTCTCATCCCGAAAACGCTAAGGTCAGCCCTCAAAAAGCTCAGCCGCCAGGAAAATGTCACCCTGTTTATGATGCTGCTAGCAGCCTTTAAAACGTTGCTCTATCGCTATACAGGACAGGCAGATATCCCCGTTGGCTCTCCCATCGCCAACCGCAACCGAGCGGAAATTCAAGGGCTAATCGGGTTTTTTGTCAATAATTTGGTATTGCGAACTGATTTGTCAGGTGCTCTCACTTTTCGGCAGTTGCTCGCTCGCATTCGGGAGGTGAGTTTAGAAGCTTACGCTCACCAGGATTTGCCGTTTGAGAAACTGGTTGAAGAGTTGCAACCCGATCGAAATTTGAGCTACAATCCACTGTTCCAAGTTGCTTTTGTTTTGCAAACTCCACCTGTTGCTGCAGAATCAATAGCCGGACTCAATCTCACTTTTTTAGATGTTGAGAATCAGACAGCAAAAGTTGACTTAACGCTGTATTTAGAAGAAAAGCAGGAAGAAATTAGCGGTCAGTTTGAATACAGTACCGATTTATTTGATTCGGTAACTATTAGGCGGATGGCGGGGCATTTTCTCACGTTGCTGGAGGGCATAGCTGCCAACCCAGAGCGGCGGATTGAAGAGCTACCGTTGCTGGGGGAAAAAGAGCGGCATCAGTTATTAGTACAGTGGAATGACACCCGCGCCGATTATCCGAGCGATCGCTGCATTCATCAATTATTTGAAGCGCAGGTAGAGCGAACTCCCGATGCCATTGCAGTCGTATTTGAAGACCAAAAACTTACCTACCGCGAGCTGAATGGACGAGCCAACCAACTCGCACATTACCTGCACAAACTCGGCGTCAAGCCAGAAGTTTTGGTTGGGATTTGTGTCGCTCGCTCGCTCGATACAATTATCGGCATTCTCGGTATTCTCAAAGCTGGCGGCGCTTATGTTCCGCTCGATCCAGCCAACCCGCGCGATCGCCTTGCTTTTATACTCGAAGACGCGCAGGTAAATGTGCTGCTGACTGAGGAAAAGTTGTTGCAAACCCTTCCCAAATGCAGCGCCAAAATCGTTTGCCTCGATGGGGATAAAAGTGCTTTCTCCCAAAACAGCAAAGAAAATCCCGCCAGCGGCACCACTGCCGAAAATCTCGCCTATATCATCTACACTTCTGGCTCCACTGGCATCCCCAAAGGCGTTTTAGTTCCTCACTCAAACGTCGTCCGCCTGTTTGCTGCTACCCAGTCGCGGTACAACTTCAACGAGCAAGATGTGTGGACGCTGTTTCACTCTTATGCCTTTGACTTCTCAGTCTGGGAAATTTGGGGCGCTTTACTCTACGGCGGGCGACTCGCGATCGTACCTTATTCAGTCAGCCGATCGCCCCAAGATTTTTACAGCTTGCTATGTAAAGAACGAGTCACAGTTCTCAACCAAACTCCTTCGGCATTTTACCAGTTGATAAAGACAGAAGAATTTGCCGGAATTGACGAAGATTTAAGCCTGCGCTTAGTAATTTTTGGCGGGGAAGCTTTAGACTTGCAAAGCTTAAAACCTTGGTTCGATCGGCACGGCGATCGGCACCTCCAACTGGTCAATATGTATGGCATTACAGAAACAACTGTCCACGTCACCTATCGGCCGCTGACTGCCGCTGATTTAAGTAAAAATGCCAGCCTTATTGGCCGTCCAATTCCTGACTTGCAAGTTTACCTGCTCGATCGCAACTCCCAACCCGTTCCGATCGGCATCCCTGGGGAAATTTACGTTGGTGGTGCTGGCGTCGCGCGGGGCTATCTCAATCAGCCAGAATTAACGGCCGATCGGTTTATTCCAAACCCCTTTAATGACAGTTTGAAAGCGCGGTTGTACAAATCGGGAGACTTAGCTCGCTATCTGCCAAATGGCGATATTGAATACTTGGGACGAATTGACCACCAAGTAAAAGTGCGCGGTTTCCGCATCGAATTAGGAGAAATTGAAGCAGCGCTAGGACAGCATCCAGATGTCGCCCAGGCTGTGGTTGTAGTGCGAGAAGATGTACCGGGCGATAAGCGCTTGGTAGCTTATATCATTGCTAACTCAGCAGCACAAAATAAGCATTCAATACTGATTCACGAACTGCGCTGCTTTCTGAAAGAAAAATTGCCGGAATACATGGTGCCTGCTGTGTTCGTGATGCTGGAATCGCTGCCTCTAACTCCCAACGGCAAAGTCGATCGCAAGGCACTACCTGCACCGGATCGCGATCGGCCAGAACTCGAAGAGGCATTCGCCGCGCCAAGCACGGCTATTGAGAAAATCCTGGCAGAAATTTGGGCGCAAGTATTGGGGTTAGAACAAGTGGGAATTGAGGACAATTTCTTTGAATTGGGCGGCGATTCTATCCTCAGCATTCAAGTCATTTCTCAAGCCAATCAAGCCGGGTTGCGGCTCACTCCTAAACAACTGTTTCAACACCAAACCATTGCACAGTTAGCAGCCGTCGCCGATACAACTGGGATTCAACAATTGGAACAGGGATTAATCATTGGCGAAGTTCCTTTGACACCGATTCAGCACTGGTTTTTCGAGCAAAATCTCTCCGATTTGCACCACTGGAATCAGGCGGTGCTTTTAGAGTTGCGGCAACCTCTCGAACCTGCATTAATTGAGTCAGTTTTGCAAGAATTGCTGAAGCACCACGACGCGCTGCGCCTGCGTTTTGGGCGAGGAGAATCTGGCTGGCAGCAGGATCTCGCCAATCCCGACGAGGTTGCTCCGTTTACCTGCATTGATTTGTCGTCGCTACCTCCAGAGGAACGAGAAGCCGCTTTCCAAACCGCCGCCACTCAGTTGCAAACCAGTTTGAATTTGTCAGAGGGGCCATTACTTCGCGCTGCCCTCTTTGACTTGGGCAAACATCAGCCAAATCGCTTGTTATTGGCCATTCATCACTTAGCGGTTGATGGGGTTTCGTGGCGAATTTTAATTGAGGATTTCCAGACGGCTTATGGGCAGATTAGCCGTGGCGAAACAGTCGCGCTCCCGCCCAAAACAACCTCATTTAAGCAGTGGGCAGAACGCTTGCATGAGTGGGCGCGATCGCCCGAATTGCAGGGAGAGTTCGATTACTGGTTCGCCCTTTCTCACCAACCAACTTCTCGCTTGCCGGTGGATTTCCCAAACGCAGCGAATTTAGTTGCATCTGAAAAGACAGTATCCGTTGCTTTGAGTGTTGAAGAAACAAAACTGCTCTTACAAGAAGTACCTGCAGCTTACCGCACTCAAATTAATGATGTATTGCTAACTGCTTTAGGTCAAGCATTTGAACGCTGGACAGGCAATAACTCACTTTTACTGGACTTAGAAGGTCACGGGCGCGAAGATATATTTGAAGGAGTAGATTTGTCGCGCACAATCGGCTGGTTTACAGCAGTTTTCCCCATCCTGTTAACTTCAGAAAAACATTCCGATCAAGGGGCTGCCATCAAATCAGTGAAAGAGCAATTACGAGCAGTGCCAAATCGCGGTGTTGGGTGCGGTGTTCTACGATATTTGAACCGAGAACTTGCTGAAAAATTGCACAAATGGCTGCCAACTGAGGTAAGCTTTAATTATCTCGGACAGTTTGACCAAGTGCTGCCGAATTCTTCTTTATTAATGCTGTCTTCCAATCCTAGTGGCCCCCTTCGCAGCCCGCGCGGAAATAGGCGTTACCTGCTGGAAATTAACGGATTTATTGCCAGCAGCAAGCTGCAATTAGATTGGACGTACAGCGAAAACATTCACCGACGAGAAAGCATTGAAAATTTGGCAACGGGCTTTATAGAATCGCTGCGATCGCTAATTCAATACTGTCAGTCCCCCGAGGCCGGCGGCTGCACTCCTTCTGACTTTGCAGAGTTTAAGTGGAGCCAGTGGAACCAGGACGATTTAGACAACATTACCGCAATTTTGGGAGAGCTTTAATATGACCAAAGGCAATATCGAAGATTTTTATCCCCTCTCCCCAGCGCAGCAGGGCATTCTCTTTCATTCCCTTTACCAGGCAGAATCGGGCGTATATTTCGGGCAACTGCTGTGCGTCTTACGCGGCGATCTCAATGTTTCTGCGTTGAGAAATAGTTGGCAAAAAGTTGTAGAACGGCATCCCATTTTGCGGACTTGTTTCGTGTGGGAAAAATTGAAAGAACCCGTGCAAGCGGTGCGCAAGCAGGCTGCATTATCTTGGCAGCAGATGGACTGGCGCTCGCTCTCGGCTTCCGCACAAAAACAGCAGCTAGAAACGTTCCTAAAAGCCGATCGCGAGCAGGGCTTTGACTTGACATCAGCTCCCTTAATTCGCATTGCACTGGCGCAGTTAGAAACAGATACTTTTCAGTTTATTTTGAGCCACCACCACTTAGTTTTAGATGGGTGGTCGCTGGCGATCGTTCTTGAGGAAGTTTTTGCATTTTATCAAGCCTTCTCTCAGGGCGAGGAATTGCACCTCAAACGCCCTCGCCCTTATCGGGATTACATCGCGTGGCTGCACCAGCAAGATTTATCTGCCGCTGAGTCATTTTGGCGGCAAACTCTCAAAGGTTTTGCAGCTCCAACTGCGATCGCCCGGGGCAATATTGTCGCGGGAAACCGTTTAGAAAGTAGTGGCGAACAGCAGGTGATATTTTCTGCAACAGCCACCGCCGCACTGCAATTCTTAGCGCGGCAGCATCAGCTAACATTAAATACCCTCGTACAGGCAGCTTGGGCGCTACTTTTGAGCCGATACAGCGGCGAGGGAGATGTGGTTTTTGGTACGGTTGTCTCCGGGCGACCGCCAGAGTTAATGGGTGCTGAATCGGTAGTAGGGCTATTCGTAAATCCTCTGCCAGTGCGCGTAAAATTTGACCCACAGGATTCTATTTTATCCTGCTTGAAAGAACTCCAAGCGCAACAAGTTGAGGCGCGGCAGTATGAGTACAGCCCCCTGGTTGAGGTGCAGGGGTGGAGCGAAGTTCCTCGGAGTTTACCTCTATTTGAGAGTTTTGTCGTTTTTGAAAATTATCCTTCGGATGCTTCTTTGCAGGAGAAGATTCACAACTTAAAAGTAGAGAATATTCGCTCCTTGGAAACAACGAATTATCCTCTAACGGTGATGGCGATGCCTGGTGCGGAATTGACGCTGAAAATTATTTTCGATCGCAGCCACTTTGACGACAGCGCGATCGCACGAATGCTCAAACACCTGCAAACTTTATTGGAAGGAATGGCGGCCAATCCTCACCAAAAACTATCCAATTTATCCCTATTGAGCGCCGCCGAACGCCAGCAAATACTTGTCCAGTGGAACGACACCCAAGGGGAGTATCCCAAAAATTCCTCAATTCACGAATTATTTGCAGCGCAAACAGAACGAACCCCAGATGCAGTGGCTGCAATTTGCGAAAATGAACAATTGACTTACCGCGAATTGAATGCCAAAGCCAACCAAATCGCGCATTACCTGCAATTTATCGGTGTAAAACCCGAAGTTTTGGTGGGAATTTGCTTAGAGCGATCGCTGGAAATGCTGGTAGCCATTTTGGGCATTTTAAAAGTCGGTGCCGCTTACGTTCCTGTCGATCCTGCTTATCCCCAAGAACGCCGATCGTTCATGCTGGCCGACGCAAAAGTTCCGGTGCTTTTGACTCAAAAAAACCTCCTAGAAACCCTCCCCGAACACAGCGCTAAAGTCGTCTGTATCGACGCTGAATGGCAAGAAATTTCCCGCCAGAGCGATCGCAACCCCGCTGTTAAAGTGGAAGCCGATCACCTCGCTTACGTCCTCTACACTTCCGGCTCGACAGGCACTCCCAAAGGCGTACTCGGCACCCACCGAGGCACAGTCAATCGCTGTTTTTGGAACCCCTACCCTTTTATCATCGAAGAAGATATTTGCTGTCAAAAAACGTCCTTAAATTTTGTCGATTCGGTTTGGGAAATCTTTGCTCCTTTGCTGCATGGGTTGCCCACTGTGATTATTCCCGATCGAGCCGTCAAAGATATTAACCAATTCCTTCAAACCTTATCAAAGCAAAATGTAACGCGACTGGTGCTAGTTCCTTCTTTGTTGCGCGCTATCTTAGATTCCTTCCCTGATTTAGACAGGCGTTTGCCTCAATTAAAATATTGGATTTGCAGCGGAGAAACTCTGCCGGTGGAACTTTGCCAGCAATTTCGAGAGCAGATGCCCCAGCGGGTATTAATCAATCTTTATGGCTCTTCTGAAGTAGCTGCTGACGTGACGTGGTACGATGCAACTCACTGTGTCGAGAAAGTTCCAATCGGTCGCCCGATCGCCAACACGCAAATTTACCTGCTCGATCGCAATTTGCAACCCGTTCCCATAGGAATTCCCGGCGAGATTTACGTCGGCGGCGATGGATTGGCACAGGGCTACTTAAACCGCCCAGACTTAACCTCGGAGAAATTCATTTCTAACCCGTTTGGGCAAGAAAAATTACATTTTCTCGGTAATTCTCATCAAAAAGTTTTCTTCAAAACAGGCGATATCGGTTGTTACCTGCCGGATGGTAATATAGAATTTCTGGGTCGTGGCGATTGCCAAGTAAAAATTCGCGGTTTCCGCATCGAACTAGGAGAAATAGAGGCAGCACTTTCTCAACATTCTTCTGTGTCCACTGCTGCTGTTTTGCTTCAGGAAAACACACCAGGTAGTCAACGCCTAGTCGCTTACCTAGTTCCTAACTCAGGGTTCAGAAATCCGCACCCAGAAGTTATTTCCGAATTGCGTTCATTCTTGAAGCACAAACTGCCCGATTACATGGTGCCTTCAGCTTTTGTGCTATTAGATGCGCTGCCATTAACGCCCAACGGAAAAATTGACCGCCTCGCCTTATCTCAAAGGTGCGATTATGTTTCTGATGAAACAGCCTTCACTGAGCCACAAACGCCCACAGAGAAAGAAATTGCTGAGATTTGGACGGCTCTTTTAGGGCTAGAAAAAGTAGGAACAAACCAAAACTTTTTTGACCTCGGCGGTCACTCTCTGATGGCAACACAGTTAATATCGCGAGTGCGATCGTGCTTTGGGATAGAGTTAGCGCTGTGCGATTTTTTTGCCGCTCCCACCATTGAGAATTTAGCTGAACTAATCGAGGAAGAAATTCTGGCAAACGCCGATTCTAACCAGATAGATAAATTGCTCGATCTCTTAGAAAAGAGTGATGGAGAGTCAGCACAAACTGTGATGCTGACTGAGTAAATATCGGGTTGGCGAAAAAAAACAAAAATCCCTTTTCTCTTTAAGGCTTCGGTGGGGAATAGGAGATTTTAAAAGCCCATTTAACAGGATGAACTCGGGATGAATAAACTAACAGTAAAAACCAAAGAGTCTCAAGACGTAATGGAGCCATTAAAAGCCTCTGTTACCCCACTTGAAGAAAAGTTAATGGAGCTATTCAGTGCCTCAGAAAAGTCCTTTTTGGCAGAAGAAGCAATGGAGGAGCGAATTTCTGCCCTAGTTCAAGACTTTTTGTACGCAAAAACCGCTAGTACAGATATTGACTTAGAGTTAATTATTCAGGAGTTTAGGGAAAACAAAATTCCCGCCCTTCCTACAGATATTGGCAATTATATCGATGATTTGACCCAAACCCTCGTTGCCCATTCCATTCACACATCTTCTCCCCGATATATCGGTCACATGACTAGCGCACTTCCCTATTTTGTGCGCCCGATCGCGAAGCTTTTAACCGCGATGAATCAAAATTTAGTCAAGATGGAAACTGCCAAAGTTTTAAGCCCGTGCGAGCGCCAGACTTTGGCAATGATGCACCGATTAATTTACGATTTTTCTGAGGATTTTTATAATCAGCACATTCAAAAAAGTGACAGCACGCTCGGTATCATGACAACGGGTGGCACCCTAGCTAATATTACAGCTTTGTGGTGCGCTCGCAACGCTTCTTTAGGGCCAAAAAATAACTTTAGTGGCATTGAAAAAGAAGGGTTGTACGCCGCTTTAGAGTTTTACGGCTACAAGGGAATGGTGATAATCGGCTCGAGTTTGATGCACTATTCTTTTGAAAAGGCTGCCGGTTTATTAGGCATTGGCGATCGCAATCTCCTAAAAATTCCCACCGATTCCAATCACCGCATGGATTTGGCAGCGCTGCGCCAAACTGTGGCCGAATGTCGCGATCGCAATCTGCACATTCTGGCAATTATCGGTATTGGAGGCAGCACCGATTCGGGAAGTATCGATCCGCTTCCAGAAATAGCGGCGATCGCGCAAGAAGCAAACGCTCACTTTCACGTCGATGCAGCTTGGGGCGGCCCCGTGCTTTTTTCCGAACGTCATCGGCACAAATTCGCAGGCATTGAACTAGCAGATTCCGTCACCATAGATGGACACAAACAAATGTATTTGCCAATGGGAATCGGTCTGGTTTTATTCCGCAATCCCCAAACCGCCAAAGTTATTGAAAAACACGCACCCTACACGGTGCGAAAAGACTCCATCGATCTAGGCAAGCGCTCTCTCGAAGGCTCTCGACCAGGTGCGAGTTTGTTCTTGCAAGCCGCCTTGAATATCATCGGCCATCAAGGCTATGAGTTTTTGATAGATGCAGGCATCCATAAAACGCAGCACTTGGCCAATTTAATTCGGGAAAATCCAGCATTTGAATTGCTGCTAGAACCAGAAATTAATATTCTTTTATACCGCTACATTCCAGAAAAATTCGGGGAAAAAGCAGCCAAAAAACAACTCACCGAAGCAGACAACCACTTCATCAATCAATTTAACGAGCGCCTTCAGGAGGCCCAGCGGCGAGCCGGTTACACCTTCGTATCGCGAACAACCTTGCAAAACACCTGTTATGGCAAAACCATTCCCATTGTTGCTTTTCGAGTTGTCCTTGCCAACCCCCTTACTACTGAAGCAGATATCAACGTTGTTTTAAACGACCAGCTAAAAATAGCAGCAAAGCTTTCCTTAACTATTACAAACAGCGACCACTGCGAGGAGGTGAATTATGATGTCTACTAATCGTTCAGAACGGCTGAAAAACCTCTCGCCCCAGAAGCGAGCACTCCTCCTCAAAGCATTGGGCAAAGAGGCAGTACAGGCTGAGCACTCTAAGCGCATTCCCAGGCGATCGCAGCAAAATTCTGCCCCCCTTTCTTTTGCCCAGCAACGGCTGTGGTTTCTCGATCGATTGTCTCCCGAAAACCCTGCCTACAACCTTCCTGCTGCTGTGCGTTTGCAAGGA
This sequence comes from Microcoleus sp. K5-D4, assembly GCF_036704575.1. Lineage (NCBI taxonomy): Bacteria > Bacillati > Cyanobacteriota > Cyanophyceae > Oscillatoriales > Microcoleaceae > Microcoleus > Microcoleus sp. K5-D4. The sequence continues at coordinate 19,519 of NZ_JAUBSD010000044.1, read as the reverse complement.
CAATTGAATTTGTCAGCACTGCAACAAACACTCAATGAAATTGTCAGGCGTCACGAAGTTTTACGGACTGCTTTTGCAGAAGTGGACGGGGAGCCTGTTCAACTGATTTCTCCTTCCTTGGATTTCGCTTTGTCGGTGGTAAACTTGCAACATTTACCCGAAACAGAGCAGCAAGCTGAAATTGAGCAGCGTACTCTTGAAGAAGCCCAACGCCCTTTTGACTTAACGCGATCGCCCTTACTGCGGGCCACTCTGCTGCAACTTAGTCCGGCAGAATATGTGTTGCTGCTGACGATACACCACATTATTTCTGATGGTTGGTCTATGGGAGTATTGGTGCGAGAAGTAGCCGCACTTTATGAAGCTTTTTCCACTGACAAACCCTCTGGGCTGCCTGAACTTCCCGTGCAGTATGCCGACTTCGCCAGTTGGCAGCGGCAGCATTTCCAGGGAGAGAAATTAGAAAAACAGCTCGCTTATTGGAAACAGCAATTGGGAGGCGGTTTAGCTGTACTGTCAACAGATAAGCAGCGCTCTCCCGTGCAAACTTTCCGAGGGTCGCAGCAATCTTTTGTTATTTCTGCTTCTTTAGCTGAAAGGCTGAAAACGCTCGCCCAGCAACAAGATGTCACCCTATTTATGACGTTGTTGGCAGCATTTCAATCCTTGCTATCTTGCCAAATAAAGCAGGACAACCTCGCTATTGGCTCTCCAATTGCCAATCGCAACCGCATTGAATTAGAGGAACTGATTGGATTTTTTGTCAATACTTTAGTGCTGCGAATTGACACCGCAGGTAATCCAACTTTCCGCGAACTACTCGGTCGAACACGCGAGGTAGCGTTAGCAGCTTACGCTCATCCCGATGTCCCTTTTGAAAAGCTCGTGGAGGAATTGCAGCCGGAGCGAAATCTCAGCTATAACCCGTTGTTTCAAGTGTGGTTTGTACTCCAGAATGCACCCATGCCACCCCTGGAGTTAGCTGGTTTGACCTTGAGCGTTCTGGAATTTGATGTCGGTATGTCGAGACACGACTTAAGCCTCACTCTCTGGGAGGTTTCAGAAGGAATTCAAGGCTTATTTGACTACAAAACAGACTTATTTGAGCCTGCGACCATTGCCCGAATGGTGAGAGGTTTTCAAATCCTCCTCAACCAGGTAGTCATCCAGCCAGATATCAGGATCGACGACTTGGCAGAAATTCTTGCCGAAGCAGAAAGGCAGCACCAAATCGAGCAGCAAAAACAAATTCATCTTTCGGGAATTCAAAAATTAAAAATGGCTAAACGCAAAGTTATGAAAAGTTTAAAATGATGGATCAATCTCTCATAATTTTACTGGAAAAAGAGATAAATTATCACCAAGGCAAAAACAATGACGAATACAGAAACAAAGAATTTCAATTCCCAAAAGTTAGGCTCAGTTAGGCGCAAAGCCGTCAGCCTCTCCTCAGAGGAATTAGTCAAAACCGCCTACCTCCAGCCCGAAAACCTTCTACCTCTAGTTGTTCAGCCAACAGTAGAAAAATTAAATCTCGCAGGTTGGGCACAGAACAATCGCTCATCAATTGAAACGCAGTTATGGAAGCATGGAGGAATACTTTTTCGAGGCTTTGAAGTCGGCGGGGTGAATGGTTTCGAGCAGTTTATTCAAACTCTTGCTGGCGACTTGTTGGAATATTCTTTTCGCTCGACTCCGCGCAGTCAGGTGAGCGGAAATATCTACACTTCCACCGAGTATCCTGCCGAGCAATTCATCCCCCTGCACAATGAAATGGCTTATTCTCGAAATTGGCCGCTGAAAATCGCTTTTTTCTGCGTCAAGAAAGCCGAACAGGGAGGAGAAACTCCGATTGCTAACAGCCGCAAAGTGTTTGAAAGCCTGGATTCAAAGATTAGAGAAAAGTTTGCCCAAAAACAGGTTATGTATGTGCGAAATTACGGCGGTGGCGTAGATTTACCCTGGCAAAATGTCTTTAATACTAATAGCAAAATTGAGGTAGAAGAGTATTGCAAAAAAGCGGGGATTGAGTTAGAATGGAAAAGTGGCGATCGCTTAAGAACTCGGCAAATATGTCAAGCCGTCGCCCAGCACCCAAAAACTCAGGAAATGGTGTGGTTTAATCAAGCTCACCTCTTCCACATTTCCAATCTCGAACCCGCCGTTCGCAAAGAGCTTTTAACTTCTTTTAAACAGGAAGATTTACCCCGCAATGCTTATTACGGCGATGGCTCGCCCCTTGAAGATTTTATATTAGACGAAATTCGTCGCTGCTACCAGCAAGAAACGATTGTTTTCCCTTGGGAAGAAGGAGATGTATTGCTGTTAGATAATATGCTAGCCGCGCACGGACGCACGCCATTTTCAGGTTCGCGTCGGGTTGTTGTCGGTATGGCAGAAGCGTTTACCTGTCAAGATATTTAGGCTTATTAAAGGAACTTTAGAAATGCAAAACGAAACAATCGAAGGGTTTAGAATCTCTCCACAGCAACGGCATTTGTGGGGGTTACAGCAAAATAAAAGCCAACAGACTTATCGCGTTAGAGGTGCAATTTTAATTACCGGAAATCTCGACAAAGAGATGCTTAAAAGTGCGCTCCAAAATGTCGTGAATCGGCACGAAATCCTGCGTACCAGCTTTCACTGCTTTTCTGGGATGACACTACCCCTGCAAGCGATCGCCAGCACTGGTGAAGTTCCTATCTCGGAACACAATCTCAGCGGTTTATCTCCCGAAGAACAAGAAGCTAAAATCGCAGCGCTTTTTCAGCAACTAAACCTGCTTCCTTTTGATTTTGAGCGCGGCTCACTTTGGCACATCTCTTTAGTCACTCTGGCCCAAGACAAGCACCTATTGCTGGCGAACTTCTCTGCCTTAATTGCAGATAGTGCCACCCTGAAAAATTTCACCCGCGAACTCAGTCTTTCCTACTCAGCCTATACGTGCCAAGAAGAACCAGCCGATGAGCTAATGCAATATGCCGATATTGCTGAGTGGCAAAATGAGTTACTCGAATCAGAAGAAACGGCAATCGGCCAAGAATACTGGCGAAAGCTGAACATTGAATCTTGGGATTTATTAACGCTTCCTTGGGAAAAGAAGAATGGAGAAGCGGAATTTCAGCCACAAGTAGAAAGGGTGGAAATTCGGGGTGATTTGTTAAACAGCCTGGAAGCGATCGCCCCAAAGCACAAAAGCGATATTTCTGCCTTCCTGCTGACTTGCTGGCAAATTCTCATTTGGCGGCTTACCAGAGAACCAAACCCGATAATCGGCGTAGCGATTGACGGTCGAAAATATGAAGAATTAGAACACTCTCTGGGGCTGCTGTGCAAATACTTACCCCTACGATGCCCAGTGCAAGACGAGTTAAATTTCTCACAAGCGAGGCAGCAAGTTGAGCTTAATCTCAACGAGATGTACAACTGGCAAGAATATTTTAGCTGGGAAGAAATCTTAGAAAAAGAAAAAAGCAGCAGCTTTTGGCCCGTCTGCTTTGAGTTTCAAGGAGAGCCTAAGAACTATGATAATTCAGACGTTTCATTTTCCCTTGTTCGGCAAGATGCCTGCTTAGAGCCATTCAAACTCAAGCTCTCCTGCCTTCGCCTGTGCAATTCCATAAGCGCTGAATTTCACTACGATTCCGCTTTATTTGCTGCGGGAGATATAAAGCGTTTGTCAGAACACTTTCAGGCGCTCTTAGAAAGCGTAGTCAAAAATCCCGAAGTCGCTATCAGTCAGGTAGACATACTGAGCGATCGCGATCGTCGGCAACTTCTCATTGACTTTAACCAAACTCAAAAAGATTACCCGAAAAATAAATGCGTTCATCAGCTTTTTGAAGAACAAGCAGAACGCAACCCAGACAGCATTGCCGTCGTCTTTGAAAGTGAACAAATCACCTACCGAGAACTCAACGATCGCGCCAATCAACTCGCCCATCACCTGCAAAACTTGGGAGTTGAACCAGAGGTCTTTGTTGGCATTTGCCTCGATCGCTCCTTAGAAACAATCCTAGGAATGCTGGGCGTACTCAAAGCCGGTGGCGCCTATTTACCCATCGATCCAACGACCCCAATAGAGCGCAAAGCGCTAATCCTAGAAGATGCTCAGGTAAAGGTTTTGCTCGTACAAGAGCGGCTCATCGAAAGCTTACCGAAAACTCAGGCAAATATTGTTTGCATCGATACAGAAATTCCCACTGTTTCTGCATCTTACACCGCTCGCGCCTCTTCAGACAATTTAGCTTACCTCATCTATACTTCCGGTTCCACTGGCATCCCCAAAGGAGTCGCGATCGAACACCGACAACTGCTCAATTACCTGCACAGCATTCAGGAAAAATTAAACCTACCAGCCGATGCCAGTTTTGCTACCGTTTCCACCTTCGCCGCCGACTTAGGAAACACAGCGATTTTCCCCGCCCTTTGTTTCGGCGGTTGCCTGCATATTATCTCCCAAGAACGCGCCACCGATCCAGAGGCACTGGGTGAATATTTCAGCAGCAATCCCATCGACTGCCTCAAAATAGTTCCCTCTCACCTAGCCGCCCTTTTAAATTCCTCTCAACCCAAGTCAGTTTTGCCTGGTAAACGGCTTATTTTAGGAGGTGAATCTACCAACTGGAGCTTAATTAAAACACTTCGCAATCTGGCTCCCAGTTGCTCAGTATTCAATCACTACGGACCAACAGAAACAACTGTAGGTGTCCTGACTTATCAAGTCGAATTTGATAAAATAGGGTGCGATTTTGACACAGTTCCACTCGGTCTTCCGATTGCCAACACTCAGATTTATATCTTGGATTCTTACTTGCAGCCGGTGCCGATAGGCGTATCTGGTGAACTGTACATCGGCGGTGATAATTTGGCGCGCGGATATCTTAACCGCCCTGAATTAACCGCAGAAAAATTTATTCCCAATCCATTTGACACGCAAGCAAAGACGCGACTGTACAAAACCGGCGACTTGGCTCGCTATTTGCCAGACGGAAACATCGAATTTATCGGGCGAATTGACGACCAAGTAAAAATTCGCGGTTTCCGCATTGAATTGGGAGAAATTGAGGCGGTGCTGGGGCAACATCCAGATATCGCGCAGGCTGTAGTTGTGGCGCGGGAAGACGAGATGGCACAAAAGCGCCTCGTGGCTTATTTGATTTCCGAGCAGAAACAAGCACCTACCCACAAGGAAATTCGCAATTTTTTAACGTCAAAATTGCCGGAGTACATGGTGCCTTCTGCTTTTGCGACCCTCAAAAGTTTGCCTTTAACTTCTAACGGAAAAGTAGACCGACGAGCACTGCCCGCACCTGACGAAATGCGACCGGAGTTGACAGAAAACTTTGTCGCGCCTCGCACAAATATCGAGGAAGTTTTAGCCGCTATCTGGGCGGAAGTTCTCAAAATTGAAAAAGTCGGCATTTACGACAACTTTTTTGAATTAGGAGGGCATTCCCTATTAGCAACTCAAGTAATTTCTAGAGTGCGCCAAGCATTTCAGGTAGAGTTGCCTTTGCACCGTTTATTTGAGTCGGCTACTGTCGCCGATTTTGCAGTAGCGATCGCGCAAAAGCAAGCCGAACAAACAGACAGTGAAATGCTAGCGAGGGTGTTAGCAGACCTCGATCAACTCTCAGAAGCACAAATTCAGGAAATTCTCGCCCAGCAAGGAGTCAGCAAATGAGTGATTTAATCGAACGCATCGCGGCTCTTTCTCCCCAAAAACGCGAGTTGCTGTTGCAGCGGCTCAACCATAAAAAAGAAAGCGTTTCGCTAGAAAAAATTCTGCCTCAAAGTCGAGAGTCTAACACTTTTCCTCTGTCCTTTGCTCAACAGCGGTTGTGGTTTTTTGAGCAGCTAACTCCAGGCAACTTTACCTATCACATCGTCGCCGGCGTGCGTTTGACGGGAACACTCGACGCGAGAGCCCTCGATCGCAGTCTCAACGAACTTGTCAAGCGTCATGAAGTTTTGCGAACGGCTTTTAAGACAATAAACGGGCAACCCGTTCAGGCGATCGCTTCCAATCTGGAATTGAAAATTTTAGAAAGAGATTTGCGATCGCTTCCTGAAACTGAACGATCTCGCGAAGTTGAACGGTTAATCGCCGCAGAAGCAAAACTTGCTTTCGACCTGTCACAAGCACCCTTATTGCGTGCCAAATTGCTGCACTTGAGCGATTCAAACTGGGTGCTGCTATTGAGTACGCACCACATCATTTTCGATGGCTGGTCAATGGGAATATTCATCCAGGAACTCGCCACGTTTTATCAAGCCTTTTGCACTGGCAAACCTTCTCCCCTTCCCGAACAGTCGGTACAGTACGCAGACTTTGCAAGTTGGCAGCGCGAGTGGTTGCAGGGAGAAGTTTTAGAGACGCAGCTTGCTTACTGGAAAAAACAGCTCGGAGGCAATCTCCCCGTACTAAATTTGCCAACCGATCGCCCCCGCTCGGCAGTACAAACCTTCCGAGGTGCCGTGCATAAATTCACCATTCCCAAGGCGATCGCAGAGGAAATCGCCCAATTAAGCCAGCGGGAAAAAGCTACTTTATTTATGACCCTGCTGGCAGCGTTTAAAACGTTGCTCTATCGCTACACCGGGCAAGAAGATATTTTAGTCGGCTCCCCCATTGCTAACCGCAACCGACGCGAAATCGAGGAAGTAATTGGCTTATTTGCTAACACCTTAGTTTTCCGCACCAATCTGTCGAGCAACCCGACTTTTAAAGAGTTACTAGCCCGCGTGCGAGAAGTAGCTCTCGGCGCCTACAACCACCAGGATTTGCCCTTCGAGAAACTGGTAGAAATCATACACCACGAACGAGATTTAAGTCATAATCCGCTATTTCAGGTATTGTTTTCTCTGCGAAATGTTCGGACGCCGCAGATAAAATTGCCAGGAGTGACGTTGAGCAGTTTGGAAATAGAACGGAACACGGCGAGATTTGATTTAGCGCTTGACCTGGAGGAAGGATTAGAGGGCATTAATGGAACGCTTGAGTATAGCCAAGATTTGTTTGACGCTAGCACAGCACGGCGGATAGCCGGACATTTTCTAACCTTACTAGAAAGTATAGCTGCCAATCCCGAACAGCGCATTTCAAATTTGCAAATTTTGACGAAACCTGAACAGCAGCAACTGCTGTTTGAGTGGAACAATACTCAATTGGAAATTCCGAAAAATCAGTGCGTACACGAATTATTTGAAGCGCAAGCAGAGCGGACGCCGGATGCGATCGCTGTCGTCTTTCAAAATGAATATCTGACTTACCGGGAACTGAACAAAAAAGCAAATAACCTCGCAAGTTACTTGCAAAAAATCGGTGTCAACCCAGAAGTTTTGGTGGGAATTTATGTCGAGCGTTCCCTAGAAATGATGGTAGGGCTTCTCGGCATTCTCAAAGCTGGTGGCGCTTACGTTCCCCTCGATCCAGCGTATCCACCAGATCGCCTTGCATTCATGCTGGAAGACGCGAAAATTTCAGTGTTACTCACTCAGAAAAAGCAATTAGAAACGCTGCCAAAAAATAGCGCCTCCATCGTGTTTTTGGATGCAGATTGGGAAGGCATATCGAGCTGCGACGAGCCAGTCGTGGGTTTACAAAATTCCTCCAATTTAGCCTATGTCATCTATACTTCAGGCTCAACAGGTAAACCCAAAGGAGTGCAAATTTCCCACGCCTCTGCCGTTAACTTATTGAGTTCTATGCGCCAACAACTCGCGATCGCAGACCGAGATGTTTGGCTAGCAGTAACATCCTTATCTTTTGACATTGCAGCGCTGGAACTGTTCCTGCCTATTACAACAGGTTCTCGCGTTGTTGTAGCCAGCCGAGAAGTGGCATCAAACGGGGAAAAGCTTTTAGAAACATTAACAAATTCTGGCGCGACAGTCATGCAAGCTACTCCAGCCAGTTGGAAAATGCTTTTAGCTGCAGGATGGCAGGGAAACAATCAATTAAAAATACTGTGCGGGGGAGAACCTTTACCCCGACAGATCGCCAATCAGTTGCTTTTGCGCGGCGCTTCTGTGTGGAATTTATACGGCCCTACAGAAACCACTATCTGGTCTACTCTCTATCAGGTTGATTGCAAATATGAATCAGTTTCCATCGGTCGCCCGATTGCTAACACTCAAATTTTCATCTTAGACCGCTATTTAATGCCGGTTCCCGTTGGCGTATTTGGCGAACTGCACATCGGCGGTGCCGGCTTATCTAGAGGCTACCTAAACCGACCGGAACTGACAGCAGAGAAGTTTATTCCTAACCCCTTTGCAGAGGACGGAATTCATGCTTCATTCATCCTTCATCCTTCATCGTTTATTCTTTCAGAACGCCTCTATAAAACCGGGGACTTGGCTCGCTATCTCCCAGATGGAAACATTGAATTTATCGGGCGCAGCGACCACCAGGTGAAAGTTCGCGGATTTCGCATCGAATTAGGCGAAATTGAAGCGGTACTCAGCCAATACCCAGCCGTGCGAGAAGCGATCGCACTGGTTCGAGAGGACAATCCGGGCGACAAGCGTTTAGTAGCTTATATCGTTGCTAAATCAGAACTCCGGGGCGGACAGGGGGACACCGATCCTACGCATTCAGAATTTATTAATCACTTGCGCGTCTTTCTCAAACAAAAACTGCCGCAGTACATGATGCCGTCAGCGTTTGTGCTGCTGGAAGCAATGCCTTTAACGCCTAACGGAAAAATCGATCGGCGATCGCTACCTGCACCTAACACAAACACAGCAGAATTCGAGAATAATTTTACAGGCCCTCGAACTCCCGACGAGCAATTAACAGCAGAAATTTGGGCGGAAGTTCTCGGTTTAGAGCGAGTGGGAATTCACGATAACTTCTTTGAATTGGGAGGTCATTCATTGCTGGCTACTCAGGCAATTTCTCGCCTGCGAGAAGCTTTTCAAGTTGAAGTGCCCTTGCGCTCTCTTTTTGAATCCCCTACCGTCGCAACTGTCACCGAAAGCCTCTTGCAATATCGCGCCGAGCGAAAACTGAAAGCACCCCCCATCAATCGGGCGTCAAGGCAGGGAGGATTGCCCCTTTCTTTTGCACAACAACGGCTGTGGTTTCTCGACCAATTGCAGCCGGGGAATCCTGCCTATAATATCCCAGCAGCCGTGCGCTTGCAGGGGGCGCTCAATGTAGCGGTTCTAGAGCAAACTTTTCAGGAGATTATCAAGCGACACGAAGCATTGCGGACAACTTTTAAATCGGTAGAAGGGCGACCAGCTCAGGTGATTATTTCATCTTTTAATTTCACATTGCCGATCGTAAACTTAAGAGACTTATCGCAAGCTGAACGAGAAGCCGAGGCAATGCGACTCGCCGCTGAAGAAGCGCGACAGCCTTTTGACCTAACAAAATGGCCGTTACTGCGCGTCACATTGTTACATCTTGACGAGACAGAATACCTGCTGTTACTGACAGTACACCACATCGTAGCTGATGGCTGGTCGATGGGGGTACTCGTGCGGGAAGTGGCGGCGCTTTATGAAGCTTTCTGCAGTGGCAAACCTTCTCCCCTACCCGAACTTTCTGTACAGTACGCCGACTATGCTGTTTGGCAAACAAATTGGCTGCAAGGCGAAATTCTCGAAGCAAAACTCGCTGACTGGAAGCAGCAGTTGGGTCAAATTTTGCCCCCGCTGCAATTGCCAGCCAAACAACCGCGTTCTGCTGTTTCTAGCGATCGAGCTGAGATTCAAGAATTCCAGCTTGATTGGCAACTTTCAGAAGCGCTAAACGCACTCAGTCGGCAACAAAATGTCACCTTATTTATGACCTTGTTGGCAGCATTTCAAACGCTGCTTTATCGCTACACAAACCAAGAAGATATTGTAGTCGGTACTGACCTGGCAAACCGCACACAAGTTGAGACTGAAGCTTTAATTGGTTTCTTTGTCAATATCCTCGTCTTGCGAACCGATATGCGCGGCAATCCTACATTTCGCCAACTGCTCGATCGAGTCCGCGAGGTGACATTAAAAGCTTACACTCACCAAGATTTGCCCTTCGACAAACTGGTAGAAGAACTGCGTCCCGATCGCAGCCTGACTCAGACACCGCTCTTTCAAGTTTTATTCGTCATGCAAAATGCGCCTATGCCGAATTTAGAAATGGCGGGTTTAACTTTAATGCCGGTGGCAATTGATAGCGGTACGGCTAAATTTGATTTAGCGCTATTTGTGTCGGAAACAGAGACAGGAATTGTCGGCAGTTGGAAGTATAATTCCGACCTATTTGACAGAGAGACGATCGCTCAAATGTCAAATCGCTTTGAAACCCTCCTCGGCAGCATTGTGGCGCAGCCAGACAGTCGTTTGAACACTTTAGAAATTCTCACAGAAGCCCAGAAGCAGAAACAAGCCATGCAAGAATTAAAGCGTGAAAAAAGCAATTTTAGTAAGTTCAAAAGCGTCAAGCCGAAAGTAGTGGCATTGCCGCAAGGCGAATTGATAAAAACCGAGTACCTGCACCCCGACGAACTCTTTCCTTTAGTGGCAAAACCCGCAGTAGCCGATGTCGATCTCGCAGACTGGGCGAAAAATAACCGCGAATTTATAGACGCAAAATTGCTACAGCATGGAGGGATTCTTTTTCGAGGGTTCATCGGCCCTGTGGTTGCCGCATTCGAGCAGTTTGCACTCTCAATTTGTTCGGAATTATTTGGGGAGTACGGGGATTTGCCACGCGAAGGAGTTAGCGGAAAAGTTTACGGTTCAACTCCTTACCCAGCAGATAAAGCTATCTTATTTCACAGCGAGAGTTCGCACCTGCACCGCTGGCCGATGAAAATCTGGTTTTTCTGCGTTCAGCCAGCGCAACAAGGCGGAGAAACGCCGGTTGTTGACTGCCGTAAAATTTACCAGTTGCTAGACCCGAAACTCAGAGAAAAATTTGCCCAAAAGCAAATTATGTACGTCCGTAACTACACAGACGGACTCGATGTAAGCTGGAAAGATTTTTTCCAAACGGAAGACAAATCCGTGGTTGAGGAATACTGTCGGCAAGCTGGGATGGAATTTGAGTGGACAGCAGGAAATAATTTGAGAACTCGCAAAATTCGCCCCGCAATTGCCAAGCACCCAAAAACCCAAGAGATGGTATTTTTTAACCAACTTCCCTTGCACCACATTTCCTGCTTAGATGCGGCAACCCGCGCTTCCTTGCTCTCTGTTTTTGGAGAAGAGAACCTCCCCCGCAATGTCTATTACGGTGACGGCACTCCTATTGAAGACTCGGTAATGGAAGAAATTCAGGCAGTGTACGCGCAAGCTGCTGTTAGTTTTCCCTGGCAAGCAGGAGACATCTTAATGCTAGATAATATGCTTGCCGCTCACAGTCGCAATCCATTTATCGGTTCGCGAAAAATTGTTGTCGCGATGGGAGAAATGATTCCTGAATCAGGAATTTAATTCCTTCTCATCTCTTCCAGGGCTGTTTCATTCTCTTGTAGGGGCTGCCCCCCGTGGCTGCCCCAATCTCTGAGACACATAGCAAATCGTGAATGGGGAGGGAAACCACGGGGGCACAGCCCTACAAAATCATCGTTTTTCGTAGGGGCAATCCCCCCGTGGTTGCCCCGAAACAGCCCTGATTTCTCCTCTCTTTGAGGCAGAACCGGGTAACGAGAATAAAGTAGTGCTTTGATAAATAGGAACAATGCAAACAATTAATGGATTTCGGCTTTCACCCCAGCAAAAATATCTGTGGCTGTTGCAGCAAGACAGCCCTGCTTATCGCGTTCAAGCCGCTATTTCGATCGAGGGAAGTCTTCAAACCGAGCGCCTAAAGAAAGCTTTAGAAAAAGTGAGCGATCGTCACGAAATTATCCGAACAAGCTTTCAGGGAAAGGCCGGGCTAAAAATTCCTATACAAGTTATCTCCGAACATAGCTCTGTTTCGTGGAACTGGGTTAACTTAAGTGAAGTAAATCCCCAGGAACAAGAAGCCAAAATTGAAGAAATTTTTCAGCAAGAAAAGAGCGCTTTATTCAACTTCGAGCGCAATCCTGCTTGGCACTTGTCTTTAATTACACTTTCATCTGAGAGGCATATTTTGCTGGTTAGTTTGCCAGCACTGTGCGCCGATAGTCGCACACTAAAAAATCTGGTTCAAGAAATCAGCCAGTGCTATGCCGCCTGCCTTCACGGCGAAGAAATTACCGATGAAGTTGTGCAATATATTCAATTTTCCGAATGGCAAAATGAATTGCTCGAAGATGAAGAAGCGGCGGAGGGCAAAGAATACTGGACAGAGCATAATTTTTCAGCGCTAGCGAGTTTAAGGTTGCCGTTTGAAAATAGATTAATTAACGCGCCAGCTCAATTTACTCCCCAAGCTTTTGAGGTCAAATTAGAGTTAGCTTTGCTGGTTCAAGTGGAAGCGATCGCCCGCCAGTACAACACCTCACTTTCTACATTCTTGCTCGCTTGCTGGAAAATTTTGCTCTGGCGGCTGATTGGCCGATCGGAACTCGCTGTTGGCGTGGCATTCGACGGTCGAAAATACGAAGAACTAGAGCCAGCGCTTGGGCTGTTTGCCAAATTTTTACCGCTGCAGGGCCAACTAACAGAAAACTTTTCCTTCGCAGAAACATTGCAGCAAATTCAGCAGGAAGAACGCGAAGCATACAAGTATCAAGAATATTTCTCCCACGAATATCTAGGCAACTCTTCCGGCTTTCCATTTGGTTTCGAGTTTGAGGAACAACTCGAAAAGCATTCGGCTAGTGGCGTATTTTTTTCGATTTACAAGCAGTATGCGTGCTGCGATCGCTTCAAAGTTAAACTCTCTTGCCACCGCCAAAATGACTCGCTCGCCGCTGAGTTTCACTACGATCCTATCTTCCTTGCAGACAACAGTATCCGGTGCTTGGCAGAGCAATTTTACGCCTTAGTCCAAAGTGTAGCCAGCAACCCACAGACCGCAATCGGCAAGCTCGAAATGCTGAGCGATCGCGCCCGGAATCAATTATTAGTAGAATTCAACAGCACTAAAGCAGATTACCAGCTCGATAAGTGCGTGCACCAGCTATTTGAAGAACAAGCAGAGCGATCGCCGCACCGCATAGCTGCTGTTTGTGAAAATCAGCAAATTACCTACAGCGAACTCAACGCCCGCGCTAACCAAATCGCCCATTACTTGCAGCAATTAGGTGTCAAGCCAGAGGTGATTGTCGGCTTTTGCGTCGATCGCTCTTTAGAGGCGATCGCTGGAATTCTAGGCATCCTCAAAGCAGGTGGCGCGTACCTACCGCTCGACCCAGCCATGCCCAAAGAGCGCCTAGCATTGATGCTGCAAAACGCTCAGACTCCAGTGCTGTTAACCCAACAGCATCTCATCAAAAAATTGCCTGAAACTAAGGCCTATATCGTCTGCTTAGATACAGACATTCCCTCTTTTTCTCCTACTACTTTCGTCTCTGCTTCTGGTGAAAATTTAGCTTACATTATCTATACCTCCGGTTCCACCGGCACCCCTAAAGGAGTCGCCATTGAACACCGACAACTGCTCAATTACCTGCACGGAATTCAGGAAAAATTAAACCTGCCATCAGGTGCAAATTATGCCACGGTTTCTACCTTCGCCGCCGACTTGGGAAACACCGTTATTTTTCCGGCTTTGTGTTCGGGTGGATGCCTGCACATCATCTCTCAAGAACGCGCAACAGATCCTCAAGCAATTGCCGCTTATTTTCAGCAACATTCTATCGATTGTCTGAAAATTGTTCCCTCTCACTTAAAAGCTTTGTTGAGCGCTTCTAACGCCTCGCAAATCTTACCGAAAAAGCGATTAATTCTCGGCGGTGAGCCTTTGATGTGGAATTTAATTGAAACAATTCAGAAATACAATCCAGACTGCTCGATATTCAACCATTACGGGCCGACAGAAACAACTGTAGGCGTGCTGACTTATCAGGTAAAAATGCAAGGCGATCGCATTTCCCAGACAGTTCCTTTAGGTCGCCCGCTACCCAACACGCAGATTTATTTGCTCGATTCGCACTTGCAGCCAGTTCCTGTAGGGGTAGCCGGTGAATTATATATTGCTGGTGCGGGATTGGCCCGCGGCTATCTAAACCAACCAGAACTCACCGCAGAAAAATTCATTTGCAAGTCATTGACTCAGGAACCGGAAACTCGACTTTACAAAACTGGCGACTTAGCTCGCTATTTGCCAGACGGAAATATAGAATTTATCGGTCGCGTCGATCGCCAAGTAAAGCTGCGAGGTTTCCGCATTGAATTAGGGGAAATTGAGGCGGGGCTGTGTCATCATCCCTCTGTCCGCGAGGCAGCCGTTTTACTTCAGGAAAATGAACCGGGAAATCAGCGTTTAGTCGCCTATATCGTTTCTCACTCAAAACTCAGCGTTCAGGACTCACAACTGATTGAAAGCCTCCGTTCATTCCTCAAAGAAAAGCTGCCCGAATACATGATACCTTCTGCTTTTGTGGTTCTGAAAGCGCTGCCACTGACTCCCAATGGCAAAATAGACCGTCAAGCGCTTCCTGCACCGTCCGTAGCAGCCAATTTTACAGATACGTTTGTAGGCCCTCGCACTCCCGGTGAGGAGATTCTTGCCGGAATTTGGAGCCAGCTTCTCAACCTTAAAAAGGTAGGAATTCACGACAATTTCTTTGAATTGGGGGGACACTCATTACTGATTACTCAGTTGTTAGCCAAAGTGCGAGAATCTTTTCAGGTGGAATTGCCTTTGCGCGTTTTGTTTGAAGCTCCTACTGTAGCTGGTTTAGCTGAAAAAATCGAAATCCAACAAGGGGGCAACACAGCGGGCGATCGCACTGCAAGTTTCGATATTAACGCTGAAGTTGTTTTAGATCCGGCAATTCGCCCTGCAACTCCATTGAGCGAGCCAAAAACTGAACCAGCTTGCATACTCTTAACAGGGGCGACGGGCTTTTTGGGAGCCTTTTTACTCCGCGATCTCTTGCAACAAACTCAAGCAAAAATTTATTGCCTAGTCCGTTCTGCCGATTCAGAATCAGCTAAAAAGCGGATTCAAAGCAGTCTCGAATCCTATTTAATTTGGGATGAAAGCAGCAGCGATCGCATTATCCCAATTGCTGGAGATTTGTCTCAACCGCTTTTGGGGCTTTCCGAGGAGCAGTTCCGAGTTTTAGCCAGTAAAATTGATGTCATTTACCACAATGGCGCGTTTGTCAAGTTTACTTATCCCTACTCGGTTCTCAAACCCGCTAACGTTTTGGGGACTCAGGAAGTTCTGAGATTGGCGAGTCAAAGTAAGCTAAAACCAGTCCATTTAATTTCTACAATTTCCGTTTTCTCGGCAAGGGGAGAATCTGGGATTAAAGTCGTGCGAGAGGAGGATGAACTCACTCCGGGAGAGAATCTCAAAGGTGCTTACACTCAGACTAAATGGGTGGCAGAAAAGTTAGTAGAGGTCGCGCGCGATCGCGGCATTCCTGTTAGCATTTACAGGCCAGGCCGCATTTCTGGGGACAGCCAAACAGGGGCCTGCAATCCCAGCGATTTACTGTACAGGTTAATGGCTGGTTGCGTGCAACTTGGATGTGCGCCCGATGACGATAAGCTGATGAATGTAGCGCCTGTTGACTATGTGAGCAGAGCGATCGTTCATCTTTCGAGCCAAAAAGAATTGCTCGGAAAAACTTTTCATTTAGTCAACACTCAGTCGTTTCAAATGAGTGAATTGCTTGGCTGGATTGGCTCAATGGGTTATCCAATCAAACGAGTTTCTTCTGAGACTTGGCAAGCAGAAATAATCAATCGCGCTGGATCTTCTCCAGAAAATGCGTTGTATCCACTTGTCGGTCTTTTCTCCGAAAAAGTTTCGGAAGCAGAAATGCCTAAATCTGCGACGCTGCAATTCGATTGCCAGAATGCCTTGAAGGGACTTTCTGGAACGGACATTATCTGCCCGCAAGCGGATGCGAGTTTGTTTCGGACTTATTTTTCTTATCTCGTCGATTGTGGCTTGATAGGTAGCCGCAATTAAAACCTGTAAGGGCGCAATGCTTTGCGCCCTTACCTAGCTCACTCTCTGGAGAATTCAAAATGAAGGAACAATTACAGCACATACACATGAAAGCGCTGATTGAGCGCTACACCGATCGCACAAAGACCTCTAAGAATTTCGCGCAAAAATACCGTCCGGTTCTCGCTGACAATCGGGCTTCTGATGGGTTTCGCTTTCCCGTCAAGGAGATGTTTTATCCTATTGTCGCCGAGCGATCGCTTGGCTCTAAAATGTGGGATGTTGATGGCAACGAATACATCGATATCACGATGGGATTTGGCATCAATCTTTTCGGTCATAATCCGCCCTTTATTAAAGAAGCCCTATTCGAGCAACTCGATCGCGGCGTGCAAATTGGTGCTCAAGCAGAACTTGCCGGAGAAGTTGCAGAATTAATCTGCGAACTAACGGGAATGGAGCGCGTCGCTTTTTCTAATACCGGCACTGAAGCGGTGATGGCAGCTCTACGATTAGCTAGAGCGGCAACTAAACGCAATAAAATTGCTTTGTTTTCTGGTTCTTATCACGGTCATTTTGACGGAACTCTGGCAGTTCTAAAAAAGATAGATGGCGATTTACGCCTCATTCCAAAAGCGCCAGGAATTCCCGCTAATTTTATTGAAGATGTTTTAGTTTTGGATTACGGAAGCCCTCATGCCCTGGAAATTATCAAAGCTCATCAGCACGAATTAGCGGCGGTTCTCGTGGAGCCGGTGCAAAGCCGCCGTCTCGATTTGCAACCTAAAGAATTTCTCCAGCAACTCAGGCAATTAACAAAAGAATCAGAAATTGCGCTGATTTTTGATGAAATGGTCACCGGTTTCCGAATTCATCAAGGCGGCGCGCAGGCGTGGTTTGGCATTGAGGCAGATATTGCAACTTACGGTAAAATTGTCGGGGGCGGTATGCCCATTGGAATTATCGCTGGAAAAGCTGCTTATATGGATAAAATTGACGGCGGTTTGTGGAACTACGGCGATGATTCCTATCCCCAGGTAAAAACAACAATTTTTGCCGGCACTTTTTGCAAGCACCCACTTGCTCTGGCCGCTGCGCGTTCCGTGCTGCGCTATCTGAAAAGTCAAGGCCCAACCCTTCAGCAGCAGTTGAATCAGCGAACTTCGCAGCTAGTTGAAACCCTGAATGCTTACTTCAAAGAAAATGAAGTCTCTTTAGGGCTTGTAAATTTCGGATCGCAATTTCGCGCTGTTGCCTCCGTTCAGATAGATCCACTACTTTTTCACTTAATCGAAAAGCGTATTTTTATATGCGAAGGTCGTAGCTGCTTTCTCTCCACCGCTCACACTAATGAAGACACAGATCGCATCATTCAGGCGGTTAAAGAGAGCATTCAAGAAATGCGGGAAGGAGGCTTTTTCCCGATTCAGCAATAAACTTGGTTTTTGATATCGCGCATTTTTAACGGAATCAGATTTAACTCACCTCCGAACCTCAATTTTCAGGAATGGAGAACTGGGTGAGCGTTAGGGACAGAAATTATAGAATATTTCTACTTACCATTGTCTCGGATGATTCACTTTGATCTACTCAATCCATGTACGCTGCCCGTTGGGGGTTGCGGAATGTGGGTTTAAATGTCTGTGCGTTGCATCCCACATTCCGCAGATATTCAAGGAGAGGTAAAGGAAGATAGATTCGGCAACAAGAAACTCCCAAACGATTGCCGTGCAATCGTTTGGGAGTTTTTAGTGTATAATAGATTTCTGCTGTAAAGCAACTATAAAAATCATGAACCAGCCATTATCAGGGATAAATATCGTAAATTTAGACCACTTGGGAATAGTAGCGGGGATAATAGATGAGATGGAATTGGTAGAAGAAGTCAACAAAAAAGTGGGTATCAAAACTAAAGAAACAGTCAGCCCCGGACAAGTAATGAAAGCAATAATTTTGAACGGATTGGGGTTTTTGAGCGCCCCAATCTACCTATTCGACACATTTTTCGTAGGAAAAGCAACAGAACATTTAATCGGAGAAGGAGTGACCCCCGAACAATTAAATGATGACAGAATCGGGAGAGCATTAGACAAATACCATCAAGCTGGAACGACACAATTATTCACAGCGATCGCCCTAAAAGCAGCAAAAAAATTTCAAGTAGAAATGAATAGCGTTCATCTAGACAGCAGTTCAATATCAGTAGAAGGAGCATACAAAACTTGTCAGGAAAAGAGTCAAGACATTGAAACAGACTCATCAGGTCCAGCCGATGAAATGAAAGCCATAAAAATCGTTCACGGATACTCAAGAGACAAAAGACCCGACCTCAAACAATTTATCATTGACACCATAGTTAGCGGCGATGGAGACGTACCATTGTATCTCAAAATAGATGACGGAAACGCCGATGACAAAAGCGTTTTTGTCGCCCGACTCAAAGAATTTAAAAACCAATGGACTTTCGACGGAATCTGTGTAGCAGACAGTGCCTTATACACAGCAGAAAACTTATCAGCAATGGCAGGAATGAAATGGATAACGAGAGTGCCATTAAGTATCAAATCAGCCCGACAAAAAATCTCAGCTATCGAAGATAAAGACTGGGAATCAGCTCAAATAAAAGGCTACAAAATAGCAGCCATAACCAGCGAGTATGCTAACATCAAACAAAGATGGATAGTAGTAGAAAGCGATATCAGAAAACAAGCAGCCCTCAAAAAAATAGCCCAGCAAGTAGAGAAACAATTAGAATCAGCTTCTGACTCACTACGCAAGCTATTCAGACAAGAGTTTGCGTGTATACCCGACGCAGAAATCGCGATAAAAAGATTATCAGATACCTGGAAGTATCACCAAATCACAGAAATTGAATGCCGAGAAAAACCCGTCAAAAAATCGACAAGCAAGCAGAAACTAGAGAACCAAACAAATCCAACAGTTTATCAAGTTACAGGTCAAATAAAAACCCGGTTATCAGCAATAGAAGCCGAACAAATCACAGCCGGGAGATTTATATTAGCCACCAACATCTTAGACACTCAAGAGGTGAGCGATCGACAGATACTATCAGAATACAAAGCGCAGCAAAGTAATGAGAGAGGATTTAGATTTATCAAAGATCCATTGTTTTTTACATCAAGCGTATTTGTGAAAAATCCCGAGCGAGTCGAAGCAATAGGAATGATAATGGGACTGTGCTTGTTAGTTTATACCCTAGCGCAAAGGAAATTGAGACAACACTTAGAAGCCACCAATGAGGGAGTCAGAAATCAGGTAAAGAAACTCACCAATAAACCGACAATGCGCTGGATATTTCAGATGTTTCAAGCGGTACATTTAGTGACGGTTAACGGAGATAAGCAAGTCAGTAATTTAACCCAAGACCGTCAAGATGTATTAAAGCATTTAGGACAGTATTGCAGTCGGTACTATTTAATGTTTGCAGGTGGATGACGCTCTCCATTAAGCTGTAAATCTTGGTGAATAATCCACATTTATTAGTCAAGATGA
>NZ_JAUBSD010000043.1:0-57657 GCF_036704575.1 Microcoleus sp. K5-D4 | reverse complement strand
TATCATTATTGTTCCATAATATTTCTGCAGAAAGAGGTATTGACAAAATCTACTCCTTTCTAACTTGTTACCAATGATGGTAAATACAGGAAAGTCTTCTTTTTGTCCCCATATCCTCTCTTTTTTTGCCTCGTTTAACATTCATTTTTTTCTCTTTTTTTGCTACATGAGCGCGCTCGCCCACAGTCGGGTGTTCTATCGCGCACAGTAGCGAGTCGGAGCGCCCGCTGCTGGCACTAACTAATGGTCTACCCCCCCTTTCCTTCTTGCAGCGGATATTACCACTCTTCGGGGATTTACACACATTATTCAGACGCGATTTAAATGATTAAAGTGACTTGAGAAGACCGCTTTCCAACTGATAAATTGCTGCCATAATCCCGCTTTCAGGATTTGTGAGCAGCGACTTTTTGACATCTTTCAAGTATTCTACAATGTGTGCCCGCAAAATCGGTCTTTCTACTTTGACGGTGTGATTGTAATCCCACAAATCCCAAATGATAATTCCGATGCCGACAATCGGGTCGATTAAACTTACTCCCAACTGACTAGCAACTGTACCGCCTGTTTTTGTGGCTACCTTGGCGGCGGCTTTGCTGGCAACTTTTGCCGTAACTTTACTACCAACTTTAGCTGCGACTCCCAAAATTAAGGGTTTAGCAACCAAGTAACCGCTACCGCCAACTAATACTTTTAATGATAAATTCGAGACATTTCCTTTGTCGCTAATAGTGGTGGCAATATCGTTCAGGTATTTGTCCCACTGTACTTGCGGTATGTTATAATTGTTTTGAACTACTTTCACATTCTTGCTAACTTCTGATATATACAAGTTAGCAGTATCTTGAGTGATTAATTGAAATCGCAGTTGAGCGTTTTTGGGGACCAGCACTCGGTTAGCAAATTCTCTTTGAAAGTCTTCGGTTAATTTTTCGGAAACAGCTTGAGAAGCTGCTGTCATATCAAATCTGTTGAGTACGGCAGATTTCACGAAATTAAAAGGTACGGTAAACTCCATCTTTTTTTGATTGAAGTAATCGAAGTACCAATCCAGGAAGCTATTGTCTACTCGGGCAATTACTTCGGTTTCCCATTTGTCCAATTCTTTTGATGCGAAAGTTTCGGCTGTTGTATGGGATTGTTGGATAGCGTTTTTAATGTCTTGGTTGACTTTGCTAAAATCGTGCGGCGGGGAGACGACAACTGCTGTGGTTCCGGTATTGGTTAGGGACTGGGAAATTAGAAAGTTACCTAATAGGGGAATGATGACTACTAAAATTACGATCGTCCAAATCATCGGTGTCACTGTTTTGATAAACTGACCGATAACTCTGAGACGTTCTGTTTTCTCTGAATAGCTAATTTCTTCCTTGTCTTGACTCATGGCGGTTTCTCAACTGATGAGAGTTGGGCTAGTTTCGATTATAGGCGATCGTACTTGCGATCGTCTTACGGGCGTGTGGCCTGAGATTCTGGAAGGGTTGGGGAAAAGTGCATGAAGCGGAGCTATCCAGTTATCCCTTTCGTGAATAGTAGGGAATCGCCAATTTTTTATTTTTGTGGGGGTGGTTTTAGTTGGCAGTTGTCTCAATATGATAGTGTGGCTGGCATCAAGAATCGACCTTGGCATAAAAGTCTTCGTCAGCTTGCTGGAAAGCAGGGCGAGCCATCAATTTTTCAGTGTAAACAGTTAAAATAGGCTGATTTTTCAGCATTCCCAATTTTAAAGCCCAGACGAGAACTCCGCCTGCAACAATATCAGCTATAGTAAATTGGTTTTCTACGAGGTAATCTTGATTTTTTACTGCCTCTGTGAGTGGTTGTGAAACGCGGTCAAACCATTCTTGGGCTTCCGGCGCTGAGCATTCTTGGGCTACTTTCTTGGGCAGCAATTTCTCTGGCAAGTGAGGCAAAACATTAAACATGAATTTTTCAACAGGGGGTTCGAGCGTTGCAACTGCATAAAAGAGCCACTGGTAGTAATAGCCTCGCGCTGGTGTCGAGAGTGCTGGCGCTAATTCTTTTTCTGGATATCGGTCAGCGAGGTAAGCACAAATGGCAGCCGACTCGAAGATGGTAACATCTCCATCGATTAAGACGGGTACTTTCCCATGAGGGTGCAATTTTCGGTATTCTGGTTCTTTCATCACAGCCATCGTTGGTTTTACCAATTCATAAACAATCCCCATCTCTTCCAAACACCACCGAGGCCGCACTGCTCTTGTTGTAGGAATGTAATAAAGTTTCATAGTCTCTCAAGATTTTTTTACTTATGTTAAATTTTCATTCTTTTTGACTTCAAATCTAAGATCTAAAATCTAAAATCGATTGACTCCGAAGGTTAACTTTTAGCCGGCTTTACTTAATACAAGCAGAATGTACTGGTCAAGACTAACTCCTTCCCTTTCCGCTTTTTCTGCTAAACTCA
Organism: Microcoleus sp. K5-D4; assembly: GCF_036704575.1. Classification (NCBI taxonomy): domain Bacteria; kingdom Bacillati; phylum Cyanobacteriota; class Cyanophyceae; order Oscillatoriales; family Microcoleaceae; genus Microcoleus; species Microcoleus sp. K5-D4. The sequence goes on along the minus strand of NZ_JAUBSD010000043.1, from coordinate 55,229 downwards.
AATGTAGAGATTTAGGAATCTGTAAAGATAGACTTCCACTATACTCAACTTCCGTTGCAGGTAAAGGAATCTCATCGCCGCACTCATAAGCAGTCTCTATCCACAATTCCCTAGCTTCCTGAATATTCTCCATCGCTTCGGACAAAGTTTCACCCTGAGACATACAGCCAGGAAGGTCTTTTATTATAGCTGTATAACCTTCAGGTTCAGGATAAAAATTGATAGGATATTTCAGGCTCAAGTAATAATCTAGGGATTTAAGCTTGACTTTCATCTTCTGATTCATCGCTCCATTCCTCTAACTTCAATAATGCCACAATTTGCCTGACGTAGACTCCTTTTACCTTCTGACCGCCCTTTTTAGGGACTGTAATCTTTAATCCATCGGCATTTCGGAAAGAATGGTGACTTCCTTTCGAGCGCTTTTCTTCAAACCCAAAAGCAGTTAGGATATAGCACACATCGTCAAACCGCACTTCTGGTGGATTTGCTAAAAATTGTTCTACCAGTTTTCCTAACTTGCCCATGAATTTTTATAGAACCCATTTGAGATCTTTTGACGATCAACAGACAACGGGCGATCGACAGATCACGGGCGATCGACAGATCACGGGCGATCGAGTAGAATCGACAAAGTTGAGGTAATGCCAGTATCCCAGGGATATTAATGAGATATTCAAGCGATTTGACAGACAAAGAGTGGGAAATTATCGAGCCGTTACTGTCGCAGAAGAAGAAAACTCGACCGCCAGTGTGGACAAAGCGACAACTCCTCAATGGCATATTTTATCAGCTCAAAAATGGTTGTAATTGGGCGGACTTACCCAAAGATCTACCGCCATATTCAACGGTCTTCTGGCATTACCAAAACTGGTGTGAGGATGGCTCAATCGAGCGGATTGAGACAGCCTTGCATGGCAAGGTAAGGTGCGCGAACAAGTCAAAAAAAACCGCAGTGGACGACCTTGATCATGTTTGCTTGATAACGGCTATCACCCTGAGAAACTGACTAAAGCCTTGGAGGAGATTTACCCCGAAGCGATTGCCTAAAAGATCTCAAATGGGTTCTATAAACGGATAGGCGGGGAAACACTTACGTTAAGTCATTGCTTGAATAATGACGAGTGGGGAAATAAACACAGACAAGAAAGCTGCATATTGGTAGAAACTTATTCCGTGAAATATGCAGCTTTCTTTATCAATCTTTACCAATCGTTTCTCTCTAAAATCGATTGGGCAAAATCTCTAGTTGTTTCACCTTTGTGATACCACCAAGGCATATCTAAAGGGAAAGCTGGTAAATGTCCTTTAGGAGCATTATTTAGGTTAAATGTTAACGCTCCATAAGACTTCCAAGCAAAAATTCCACCAAATATACCTGGGTCTCTTCTCCAGCCAATCTTTTCTCCAAAATCCCCTACTTTTTTTGACACATCCGAATAAATTTGTTTTTGCGCCTTAAAACCAAAATGTCCATTACTATTCTGTGACCAAAGTTGATTAATAGTGTGTAAATCATCACGGGGCAATATTCTCAGATTTCCCTCAAAATCACGGTTAGCTATCTTTACTATGATGTCACAGGTTTCTTGGTCTGCTTTTTTCCATTCTCCCGCTTTTAGTAAACTACTGAGTCTAGTATAGTCTATAGTCAAAACCGTATTGATTTCGCGAGAAATCAGAGCAAGGATTTCTTCTTCGGAAGTAGCGTTATCTAAATAATGTTGACTTTGTTCCCTAATTTTATTTATAACTGTTGGCGAAGTTAATGGATTAATATGTTGATTAAGTTTAGCTTCGTAGAACATACAAGCAGCATGGCCTACTGCATAAATCATGAGGGCTTTAGCAGCAGCACTTATTATTTTACTGGGAATCATTCCATACTCTAGCCAGTCTATACCTGCCTCAATAGCTCTTTCTCCCAAAAAAGCTGCACCAAAGGCTGTTAAAGCTTCAATTTTTCGTTCGGGTTCTTGTAAGTTAAATCCATAAATATTGGCAATCTGATAAACCATTTCTGCCGAGAGTTTGGAGATTTCTGGTAAATCGTACTTAGCTATCCCCCTGATGACAGCTTCTGCTCGCGGAATTCCTCTAACTAAATCCACTCCCGCCGCTTGTAAGGATTTTTGAACGATAAGAACATGAGCAATTTCATAGGGAGATTTGTCTCGGTAGCTGTGCTTTAGCCTTTTAACAGACGCTTCAGATGCAGCAAAATTAATTTCACAAACAGATTCACCAATCCAATTAACTAGACTATTCCAAGCATTTGAATTAGATTCTTGCTTCAGTTGTCGTAGTTGAGGATTAGCATTGACTTCAGTATTTATCTGAAGAATTTGTTCGCTGGGTTGTGGCGATGATGTTGTATTTGTCGGCGATGGTGCGGGTGTGGGTGCGGGTGTGGGTGTTGGTGCGGGTGTTGGTGCGGGTGTTGGTGCGGGTGTTGGTGCGGGTGTTGGTGCTATTTCTTCTCCTACGAATACTGATTCTGGAATCCATGTTCCTCGGTTTTCCCCTTCAAATTGAAAACATATTCGGCGACAATGTACATAGGTGGCTACAGCTAAAACTTCTCCGTTTTTTGGGTGACCATTAATGTAGCAAGTTGTTTGGGAAAATAGGTCTTGAGTTGAAACCATTTTTAATTAAGTAAATAATGATTTTAGAAGGATTAGGTGGATTGAACAGCCATGAGAACAAAAAAAGAGATAAAGTTTGTAACCCTTGCCGCTCCATCAGGATAGTTTAATATCCTTATAGAACCCATTTGATATCTTTCCTGAAAAAATCAGGCAGACAAACAAGTCGTCTCACATAACTCAATAGCTACAAGACGAGAAATCATGGGGCAATGGTAGCAAAAGAGTCCAAATCCATATCGCACAGGGCTTACGCTTACAGCAATAGATCTCAAATGGGTTCTATAGATGCTTATACTATTCTAATGATAAAGGGCGGACATTGCCCACCCTTGCTATGAATCATCAGGTGTTATTCAAAAATTAAACCTGAGCCTCATTCTTCACCAAATTACCCCAACCCAAATCCTTCAGCGAATTATTCCGGCGCAGCGGACGAGTCACCAACTCCAAAATATCCCGCGCATTACCAAAGCCGTGAATCTGAGCAAAAGTAAACTCAACAGACCACTTAGTATTAATTCCCCGCGCTTCCAAAGGATTAGCGTGAGCCATACCAGTAATCACCAAGTCAATATTCTGCTCGTAAATCCGCTGAAGCTGATTGTAATTGTCCGGTTTCTCCACAATCCGAGGAGTAGGAACTCCCATCTCGTGACAAGTCTTTTCTAACAAAGCCAATTCGGCCGCCTGATAGCGCTTGTCCATGTAAGGAATGCCAATTTCCGGGCAAGTCATGCCGCAGCGAATCAAGAAACGTGCTAAAGAAATCTCCAGCAAATTGTCGCCCATAAAGAAGACAGATTTACCGCGAATTATTTGCAGGTAATCTTCCAAACCAGCCCAAATTTGCGCTTCCCGTTCGTCCAAACCTTTTGGTTCAATTCCCAACACTGAGCAAATCTTTTCAATCCAAGCGCGAGTTCCGTCAGGGCCGATCGGGAATGGCGCACCAATTAGCTTACACTTGCGGCGGCGCATCAACGTAGAAGCTGTGCGCGACAAGAACGGATTCATGCCCGATACATAATAACCTTCTTCCAAGACTGGCAATTCAGTGTAGCGCTTGGAAGGAAGCCAACCGGAAACTTTGATTCCTTGCTTCTTCAATTCTAGAGTTAGCTGAGTAACAACCGGATCGGGCAAAGAACCGAAAAGTACCAGCGGTGTGTGCTTGACATATTCCGATTCATCTGCTGCAACTTCCTCTTTTTTCTTGCCGAAATTCAGCAGTTGAGAGATAGCATTGCGTTCTTGTTTCTGAGATTCCATCACGGGCGCTTTCTCAGGGCATTTAGCAGCCATCGCTGCCAAAACGGTATCTTCCCCTTGAGTAAAAGCGTAATCCAAGCCGTTAGCGCGCGCTGTGACGATGGGAATGCCAATTTCTGCTTCCAGCTTCGGCGCTAACCCTTCCAAATCCATTTTGATGATTTCGGTGGTGCAAGTGCCGATCCAGACAATTACACTGGGGTTACGATCGCGCTTAATTTGCAAGCACAGCCGCTTCAACTCATCATAATCGTTTAACTGAGCGGAAATATCGCCCTCTTCCAACTCAGCCATCGCATAGCGAGGCTCAGCAAAAATCATCACGCCCATTGCGTTTTGCAAGAAATAGCCGCAAGTCTTGGTACCGATGACCAAGAAAAAGCTATCTTCAATTTTTTGATAAAGCCAAGCTACGCAGCTAATCGGACAAAATGTGTGATAATTGCCTGTTTCGCATTCAAAGTTTAAAGCTTCCGGTTCATTAGTAGTAATAGCAGTCATATCTCAAATCTTCTCCCTTTAAATTGTTTTTCTTCTCGAACAGGACTTGCGGCGGAGCGAGGAAACGCCTGGATTTTGCCATCGTCTCGGTGCGGTCGCCCAGGAGAGGAATAGGTTGTTTTTCCTCTCGATCACGAACAGGCGCAGTGGGGATAAAACACCTGTTTTGCGCGATCGCGACGCACAGCGAACAATAAATAGAAATACCTATTTTTGGGCTAATTCCTGTGAAAAATAGATGCAACCACTCAATATTTCCGCAGGAGCCGCAGCATCCAAAATTCTGGCTAAAAAATTCTGCGCGAGGGCATACAATCCCTCACAGCAGGGATTTAGTTTACTTCAAATCGCTAAGGAAAAAAGCCTTTTGGCAGTTGTGAGTTGGAGCTAATTAAAAATTAACAACTCGCAACTCACAACTCACAAATAGAGCGGGAAACTTCAAGACTAGAACAGATGCGGGCGATCGCAACAACCTCACTTAAAATCAGATAAAAACCCGGAAATTTCTTCATCCTCATCGTCGGAATCCAAATCGCCGAGACCTAGAGCATCTAAATCATCTTCGTCAGGATCTCCGGTAGTTGCTTCCCCCAGATCGTCGAGTCCGAGATCATCGAGGTCATCGTCATCAGATACAGAGAAATCGTCAATACCGTCATCGTCCAAGTCGCCCAGATCCATGTCTAGGTCATCTGAGGTCGCTGTCCCAAAAGGATCGGGTATTTCTTCGGCGACAAACTCTTCATCTTCTTCCCCAAACGGATCGGAAATCCCCGATTCGAGATCTCCCGAGGTCAAAGTCCCAAATTGTGAGGCTTCATCTTCCTCGTCATCGCCGAGGTCGAGACCGCCCAAAGCCAAAGCTTCATCTTCCTCGTCATCGCCGAGGTCGAGACCGCCCAAAGCCGAGGCTTCATCTTCCTCGTCATCGCCGAGGTCGAGACCGCCCAAAGCCGAGGCTTCATCTTCCTCGTCATCACCCATATCAAAGTCAGATACGGCGTCTTCCTCATCGTCGCCCATATCAAAGTCAGATACGGCGTCTTCCTCATCGTCGCCCATACCGAAGTCAGATACGGCGTCTTCCTCATCGTCTTCTAGACCGAGACCGTCCAAAGCCGAGGCTTCTTCCTCGTCATCATCCATGTCGAAGTCGGAGACAGCTTCTTCCTCGTCATCGTCCATGTCGAAGTCGGAGACAGCTTCTTCCTCGTCATCGTCCATGTCGAAGTCGGAGACAACTTCTTCCTCGTCATCGCCCATGTCGAAGTCGGAGACAGCTTCTTCCTCGTCATCGCCCATGTCGAAGTCGGAAACCGCTTCTTCCTCAAACTCATCGAAGGATTCCTCCTCTGAGCTCAGTGCTGACGCTGCTGCTGCCAGACCGGCGACTCCGGCGACTCCGGCGACTACTCCGCCGGCTGCTAAGGCAGCACCGCCCAATTTATTAGATTTGGCTGCGGCGGGTGCAGCAGTTGCAGTTTGAGCTGCTACGGGTGCAGCAGTTGCAGTTTGAGCTGCTACGGGTGCAGCAGTTGCAGTTTGAGCTGCTACGGGTGCAGTAGTTGCAGTTTGAGCTGCTGCGGTTGCAGCAGTTGCAGTTTGAGCTGCTGCGGGTGTTGGAGATTTGCCGGCCGTCTGCGGCGCGAGATTTGAGGGCATACCCAGCGCTATGTCCGGGTCAAAATTTAGCCCCAACACTTCGATCAGGCTGTCTGCATCCGGCTTGAGTTTTGAGAAGGGCAGCATTAATTGCTGGAGTTCCGGCTCCAGGGCAGCCGCAATTCCCAGGATGAGGTAAGAAACAGGCCTTTTCCCGCCGTCGGGTGTGGCGACCGTGTTCTCAGCCGTCATGTGCAGGAGCAGCCAAGCCCGATTTACCTGGTAGTAGTCCAACCACTTCTGTTTGAGAGCAACTGAAAAAGTATCAAAAAAAGCCATAACCTCTTTATCCTCATCCTGATCGCTAGACCTATTAAACCATCATCAGGTCTAGCTCATCTTCCTCCTTCTTGACCACCGGTTGCACTGGATTTAGATAAAAATCTGAAAGTAAGGCGAATAATTCGCGATCGGGCGTGTCGTTGGGCACTACTCCTTCGGGCATGGCCAAAATCTGGTCAGCGATGTTGAGGTAGTAATCGCAGACGTAGTTGAGGGAAGGATCGCTTTCAGCCATCTCAAACAATGTTTTGCCTTTGACGCGAGAAACGCGAATGTCTTCAATCAGGGGCAGCACTTCCAGCACCGGCATCGGTACAGAGTCAATGTATTTGTCGATCAAGTCGCGCTTTGAGGTGCGGTTGCCAATTAAACCGGCGAGCCGCAACGGGTGAGTGCGGGCTTTTTCGCGGACTGAGGCGGCGATGCGGTTGGCTGCAAATAAAGCGTCGAACCCGTTGTCGGTAACAATCATGCAGTAATCGGCGTAGTTCAATGGGGCTGCAAAACCGCCGCACACTACGTCGCCGAGTACGTCGAACAGGATGATGTCGTATTCGTCGAACGCATTGAGTTCTTTGAGGAGTTTGACGGTTTCACCGACTACATAGCCGCCGCAGCCAGCTCCTGCGGGAGGGCCGCCTGCTTCTACGCAGTCAACGCCGCCGTAGCCTTTGTAGATGACATCTTCGGGCCAAACGTCTTCGTAGTGATAGTCCTTTTGCTGAAGGGTGTCAATAATTGTGGGGATCAAGAAGCCAGTGAGGGTAAATGTGCTGTCGTGCTTTGGATCGCAACCGATTTGCAAAACTTTCTTGCCGCGCTTGGCTAGGGCAACGGAGATGTTGCAGCTTGTTGTTGATTTACCAATTCCACCTTTTCCGTAAACTGCTAGTTTCACTCTTGGTTCTCCTATAGGTTTCTATCAAAACGATGAGGGCTGGGTTTTCATGCTTTTTTTCGCTCGCCCAATTGCAATAGCCCAATTGCAATAGCCCAATTGCAATTCCCTTAATGTCAGTCGATTTGAGATTTCAGATTAAAGAATGGACTCCACAGATGAATCTGGGGCTTTTCTCTAACTTAAATTTTCTCTCTCGACGACTTTTGTTTGGGGCTTGTATCCGTCTTTGGGTTAGACCAATTTTGGACTCGGCCCTTAGTCACCTCGTTGAAAGCATTATTAGCTAACTTGCGATGAAAAGAAAGGGGGCGTCTAAATGAAAATGCTAGTAAATTGGTTTATTTTGCATCTTTGGGAATTTTAACTGGTTTTTTGATATAAAAATCTATTTTTAGATTATTTTTAGATTTTAAATTAATTTTAGAATACTTTCTTAATATAAAGAGGTACAAAAATAAAACAAAAATTAACTTCTCAAACAATCTGGGCTTTTGGCTTTGGGGCTAGGATGCAGGCAGTTGATGGCTTGTGCGGGTAACTGGAACGGTCATAAAGGCGCTAGTGGATGAGGCAAACTCGAAGTGAGTTCGGATCAGTTGGGTCAGGGGAGGGCAAAGTTATGGGATTTGAGATTTGAGATTTGAGATTTGAGATTGGGAAAGATGCACTTTGGTGGGGTTTCTGGTGTTTTGTAAAAAATTGTGAATTTTTAGGAAATGGTGGGGATTTGGAGAGTGGGGGAGTGAGTCGGGAAGAGGGAGAGTGGATGGGGAGAGTGGGGGATTGGGAGAATATCATGTCTTCCCCATGACTACTGATACCAGTTGAAAAAAAGAATGCAACTATAGGCCCGTGATCCAAACCACGAGCTTAATGAGTCATTTCCAATTCTTCAATTTTTCAATCTAAAATCTAGAATCTAAAATCTAAAATCTAAAATCTTAGGACTGCTGACTAATGACAACTGACGATCGGAATCTCGATCGCAAATTCAGTGCCCCGTCCAGCTTCGGAAACGCAGTCGAGCCGCCCCCCGTGCTGTTCGACAACTAAATGGTAAGAAATCGACAGTCCCAACCCAGTGCCCTTGCCGACTGGTTTGGTAGTAAAAAACGGGTCAAATAATTGGCGACGAATCTCATCAGGTATGCCCCGCCCGTTGTCGGAAATGCGGATCGCCACAAAATCGCCACCAACAACTTCAGTGCGAATTGTAATAGTGGGAAGAGTCAATGGAGAACTAGGATTTGACGGGAGTGAATTTTTCGCATTTCTCGTCGCCCATTCCCCTTTCTGGATTTCTTCATCCAAAGCATCAATAGCATTGCCGATAATATTCATGAACACCTGATTGATCTGACTGGCACAGCACTCGATGTGGGGCAAATTGCCATATTCTTTAATAATCTGGATAGGTGGATGTCCGCCGTGGGGTTTGAGCCGATGCTGCAAAATCAACAAAGTGGTTTCGAGTCCCTCGTGAATGTCAACGAGCTTGGTGTTAGATTGATCGGATCTGGAAAAATTACGCATCGACACAACTATTTGGCGGATGCGCTCGGTTCCTACTTGCATAGAAGACACTAGCTTAGATAAGTCTTCTACCAAAAAATCGATTTCCATCTCTGCTGCTGCTTCCCGAATTTCCGAGACTGGTTCCGGATAGTGCTGCTGATAAAGTCCCAAAAGTTGGAGCAATTCTTTGATGTAGTGGCTGGCGTGGGAAAGGTTGCCGTAGATAAAATTAACAGGATTGTTAATTTCGTGAGCGATACCGGCAATCATTTGTCCCAAAGAAGACATTTTTTCGGTTTGCACTAATTGAGTTTGAGTTTGCTGCAACTTTCGCACAGTCTCCTCTAATTGCTGTGCTTGATTTTTCAAGCAATTTTGCTTTCGCCGCAGGACTTCTTCGACTCTCTGGCGCTTGATAATATCCCGTCTCAACAATTCATTGGATTCTAAAAGTTGAGCCGTGCGTTCTTCAACTTGTTTTTTTAAGTCGTCGTGAGCTTGGCGCAGGGCTTCTTGGGCCCGTTGCCTCTCTAAAATTTCTTCCTGCAAAAGTTGGTTGGCTTTCTGCAATTGGGTGGCTCGATCGTCCACTGCTTGTTGCAACAGCTCGATCGTCCCATACATTTCAGATTGGTTAAAAACTTGCGGCAAATTTGTCTGAGACACAACGCCCAAAAGTTCTCCCTGGCTGCCAACTACTACCAAACGGCGGACGCAGTGGCGCTGCATGGACTGGTGGACACTCCACAGGGAATCGGCGGGAGATATGCAAAATAAAGGCGCACTCATGGCCCTTGCTGCTGGGATTTCCGAGAGGTTGAGCTCGAGGGCGTGAAACTGCACGATGTCGCGCTCGGTGACAATGCCGATCGGAATTTGATAATTTTGTGGTGGTGCGATCGCCCGATCCGGATGCTGAGTTTGCTCTTTGACAATGACGACGGAACTAACTCGATGCTTGACCATGAGCTGGGCTAAATCGAGGGCTGAGGCAGTTGTTGGGGCAGAAATGACTTCTTTCGTCATGACATCTGCTGCACAGCGCAAATTGGTGAGCAAGTTAATCGGTTGCAGGGCTTCGTGAATAGCTTCGCGGGTGATGATGCCGAGAAGTCGCGAGTCGTCGTCCACTACGGGCAAATGCCGGATCTGGTGCTGGCGCAACGTGAACATAGCTGTGAAAATATCTTGAGACTCGGATTGTTTGAGGGTAATGGGCGATCGAGTCATTACGTCAGCAATTGTCAGTCCGACTGTACAAGCTGCGACGGTAGTTAGCTTGACGATATCCCGTTCTGTAAAAATGCCGATCGGTCGATTATCTTCCACGACTAATACGCAACTGCGCTTGGCTGCGCTAGCAACAGCGTTTTGTTTTTCGCCACAAAGCTGACAGGAGACGCGCATCGGATTCATGAGAGCCAACACCTGGGCGATCGGGGTTTGTGGAGCCACGGTGAGGGGGTGGCGGTCGATCGCCCGATCTAAAGGTGACGAGTAGAGCGGCCGGCTGTTAGGGCGTCCGGCCGGTTCTGATGATTTAATTACGGGCAACTGCGGGGCTAAATCTCGGAAATGTTGTAATTTTTCTTCTTGTAGCATGATTATTAATTTTACTTAATGAGTTGTTACAATTTTGGAGACTTGGGTTGGCAGACTTAGCATTAATTAAGCGAGTGAGAGATGCTCGATCGCCTAAAATCTGATTGCTAGAACACCCTTATTTAATTTTTATTTTTTAAATTCTATGTCGTGGACTCCCTTAAGTCATCGAATTCATCACTTGCCGCTTATCCTTGCGGGTCCGATTTTGCGCCGGACTGAAAGTCGGGCCGTGACAGTTTGGCTGGCTCTGAAAGCACCCCGCCGAGTCGAACTCAAGGTTTATTCGACTGAGGGCGGAACCGGCGAAATTGTCGATCGGCCCTTGCTCCAAGGTGCAAACTCTACCGTGCAGCTCGGCAAATACCTGCACGTAGTCGCGGTGACTGCTAAACCAATTAACACCAATGTCTTGACATCGGGGGAAATTTATGCTTACAACATCGAGTTTGCTGCGAGTAGCGAGTCGAACGTCGGGGGTGCAGTCCCAGAAAATGAGAAAGAAAATCTCATTTCTTGCCTGTGGCCTGCCGCCCCTGATTTATCGGCTTTGGGGCCGGGGACGATTAGTTATTTCGCTCACCAGTTGCCGACTTTTGCCCTGCCACCGAACGATTTAAACTATTTGCGTATCGTTCACGGTTCTTGTCGCAAGCCCCACGGAGACGGCAGAGATGCGCTGCCTATCTTGGATAATTCGATCGAACAGTTTGCAGGAACGGCAAATAGCAGGCCCCATCAACTGTTTTTAACGGGCGACCAAATTTACGGCGACGACGTTGCCGATGCCATGCTGTGGGCCCTGACTGATGCTGGCGATACACTGTTGGGCTGGGAAGAGAGTCTACCCCTGATGGATGATGCCCAAATAAAAAAGAATTTGTGTATCAGTATACCTAAAAATTCGGAAAACGAAACTGCACTGGGCCAAGAGAGGGAAATTTTTAGAGAGTCGCCAATTCAGAAACCGTCTGATGCTGAGTATGAGTCCAAAAAACCAATTGAGTTACAGCCGGGGACTCGCAGCGATATTGCCAGAGATTTTGGCGGCTTTACGGCGATGTTGGTAAATAAACCCAACAATGCTAAAAGTCACTTGTTTAGCTTGGGCGAATATTATGCGATGTATTTGTTAGTTTGGTCGCCGGTACTCTGGTGTACGAGTTTTCCGAAGGGTAAGGATATTTGCCCAAATTCTAAGCAGGCAAAAGTCTGGGATAGAGAAGTTGTTGAACTTGACGGTTTTGCTCGCAATTTGTGGAGGGTGAGGAGGGCGCTAGCGAATATTCCTACTTATATGATTTGCGACGACCATGATGTTAGCGACGATTTGTATTTGAATCGAGAGTGGTGTTACCGAGTGCTGGGAAAGCCGCTGGGACGGCGGGTGGTGCAGAATGCTTTGCTGGCTTACGCTGTGTTTCAGGCGTGGGGAAATACGCCTGCACAGTTCGATCGCGAAAAACCGGGAGATAAATTATTAACAACTGCTGAAAAATGGTCGAATTCGGCGGGGAATGATGTTTCTGCTTGGGAGGAGGCGGCTTCGTATTTGGGAATTCCCAGACTCGATCCGAAAACTCATTTGCCTAAGTTGAAATTAGATGAAGATGTTTTTATTTTGGATCGATATGAGGAGGGTGTAAGTGAGGTTTTGAATTGGCATTTTAATGTGAGAAGTTTTAAGCACGAGGTGATTGTGCTGGATACGCGGAGTTGGCGGGGGTATCCGGTGAAAAGCGCAATCGATCCGCCCATGCTTTTGACTCACAAAGGTTTTGAGGAGCAAATTCAAAAACCTTTTAAGGAGACTGATTTGCTGAATAAAACAGGGGAGTTTGAGATTGAGGCGACGCTGGTAGTTGTACCAACAAATTTGGTGGGTCTGTGGATTATTGATGCGGTGCAAAAGTGGGATGTGGAACAGGGGAAGGTTTTTAATAGTGATGCAGGGGATGCTTGGAATTTTCATGAGTTAGCTTTTGTAAAGCTGTTGTCGGAGTTTTTTAAGCAGCGCGATCGGGTGATTGTGTTGACCGGGGATATTCACTATGCTGCTGCTGTGCGACTGAGTTATTGGTCGGATTGTCATTTTGGCGATTCTCGATCGAATATTGAGCCTTTGAAGGGGGCGAATTATAAGTCAAATTGTCAAAATTCTGTGTTGGCGCAGTTGACTGCTAGTGCTTTGATCAATGAGGAGTGGAAAACGCATTTAGTTCATACTAAAATTAAGTCGCTGTTTCCTGAGCGATCCCACGAATGTTTGGGATGGAATGAGCCACTGGAATTAATGAAGATTTCGAGGGGTGGCCGAAAGAAAGCTATGGCGGCTGCTCTCAGGAATAGACAATCTCTGCCTGATTGGGGCTATCGGATTGACTGGATTAAACGGCAAAGAGCTCGGGTATTTTTGCTGCTAGAAAAGGGAACTGCGTCAGATAGATCGCATAAAAATAAACAATTGTCATTCCTGCGTAGGTTGTGGAATTTTATATCGCTGTTGTGGCGCAATCGCTGGCTGCAAGAGGGTGATGAGATTGTGGGATATAGCAATATTGCGATCGTCAGTTTTCAGTGGCCTGCTGAGGGTGATGGAGAGAAAGCGGTGATGCAAAATGTTTATTGGCGGCCTCTTTGGGAGCCGGATAGTGTGGTTTACAGTCAATATTTTGTGCCGCTGGGATTGGATGAGGATGATTAGATTCCCGATTTCTTCAAGAAGTCGGGGATTTCGATACGGGTACAATATTGTGATCAGTTTGTGGCAGTGTCCGCCGGGGGTGAAACCCCAGTCTCATCGCTAAAGTCGGTGAGAACTGAGATGTGACACCATTCTCAAGAACAGGCTGTCCGGCCTGTTCCACAAAGAATAAGTTTTCTTGTGGGGAGTCGCAGAATTTCCAGAGCCAGCCGACTTGATCAACCAGTTGAAGACCAGAGGCAAAAAGTCGAGGGCGGACTTGGCAGATATGGAAGTCGTTTTGGAAATATTAGAAAACCATCAGCACGAAAGTTGATCGTAAAACTAACCTTCTTGATGTGCGATGAACCTGAAACCCTTGATGGATATAGCAGAGACTAGAAAGCCCGTGACGAGATTTGAACTCGTGACTTCCTCCTTACCAAGGAGGTACTCTACCACTGAGTTACACGGGCATAAAAAATTAAGAACCTCCAATTAAAAAATTAATTTTTAATTCTTAAATTTTAACTTTTTATTAAATTGAGGTGGGCCGAGCTAGATTTGAACTAGCGTAGGCGTAGCCAGCGGATTTACAGTCCGCCCCCATTAACCGCTCGGGCATCGACCCATTTCCATCACAGTTATATATCCTAGCACCAGAATCTTTATTTGCAACATTATATTTAAAACTCTAATCATTAAGTTTAGAACACATAAGTTAGTTAGCGGCCGACGGGAAATTTGAACACTGTTTAAGGTGTGCATTGCTACGTCTAGGCTGGGTGCCCGCCCGGAGCACCCTAAGTCTAGACTTAGCCCAAATCCCTAATTCAGTAATTCTCCGGTTTCTTGCAGGGAGTGCAGGCGGCGGTAAATGCCTTGTTGGCTTAAGAGTTCTTCGTGGCTGCCAATTTCGACGATTCTACCCCCGTCGAGTACGACGATCGTATCGGCTTCGCGAATTGTACTGAGTCTGTGGGCAATAATGATGGTGGTGCGCGTACCGAGGATATTTTGCATGGCTAGCTGGATCGATCGCTCCGATTCATAGTCCAAACTAGAAGTAGCCTCATCAAAAATTAACACATCCGGCTCCACCAACAGCGCCCTCGCAATCCCCAACCGCTGCCGCTGACCGCCGGACAACCGCATTCCTCTCTCTCCGACCACGGTATAGTAACCTTGGGGCAACAGTCGCACAAAATCGTCTACTTTGGCAATGCGACAAGCATCCTCAACTTGCTCGAAAGTTGCATTTCTGTTTCCGTAAGTCAAATTTTCCAGCAAAGTACCGTTAAAAACGTCTACTTCTTGGTGGACAATCGCTAAACGCTGGCGATAGCGAGTCACGTCTAAGCTGCAAATGTCTTCTCCGTCGATCAAAATGCGGCCGGAGTTAGGTTCAAAGTAGCGAAACAAAAGTTTCACTAAAGTCGATTTCCCGGAACCCGATCGCCCGACTAATGCTACAGTTTGACGGGGATGAATCAATAAATTCACATCTTGCAAAACGGGTTTTTGACTGTCGTACCCGAAGGTCAAACCGCTGAACTCAACTTTGCCGGTAAATTTATAAGGCGACGCCGATCGAGCATTTTCTGCTAAATTAACCGCATCAACACCGTCTGGCGTTTGCATAAACTCGTGGAACCGGATCATTGAAGAATAACGCCGCGCCAATAATTCGGCGATAACGCTAATCGGACGCAGTTGGGAATATGCCATGCTTGCCAGGGTGTAGACGGTAACAAAATATCCGAGGGAAATTTTGCCTGCAACCGTGGCTGCTAGGCTAAAACCGAGGACTGAAAACAAACACAACTGGACGATCGTCTGCTGGTATGTCCCCAGGATGACGTATCCTTTGTGAATGCGGTGGATCACGACTTTTGATTCGCGATCGAGTCTGGTTGTTTGCCTTTTGAGTTCATGGCTTTCTGTCGCAAAAGCTTTGACTGTTTTGATGTTGGTGATAATTTCCGAGTTGCGGCTTTCGGTATCTTCGATGTATTCATCCAGACTTTCTTCCTGCGCCGTCACCTGTTGCAGGCCTTTTAAGGTGAAACTGAGGATAAATAGAAATGAAACCAAAATTAATAAGCCAATCCGCCACTCAATTAAGCAGATAACGGCAAAAATGCCGATTAAGCGGACGACTTCGGGGATGAATTCGCCGGCAATTTCTGGGTAAGTCCAAGTATGGTTGGCGATGCCTTTGGCGATGCGGCTGGCAATCCGTCCGGCGTTGTTTTCGTCGTAGAATTCTAGGGGTAAGGTGAGGATTTTGCCGATCGCACTTCTCATTTGATCGCGCCTTGCCCTCAACGGTATCGCCCAGTGGAACCAATTTCCCACCCAAGGCTGTACCGGTGCTTTGGCGACTGTTACCAGAAAAATTATGCCCAGCAAGACCGATAGCGATAATATTTTGTTGGGTGAGTGCTGGGTAACAGAGGCGATCGCTGTTATCAGTTTTTGGGTTACTGTATCTGTAGGTTGACCCGACAATACGTTTAATATTTGACCGATCGCGTAGGGAACAAGCAAATCGGCTAGTGCCAAAACGCTGGATGCGCCTATGCTGTAGACTGATATTTTCCAGTAGCGACTGTAGTATTGGAAAATGTCCTGAAAGCTTGCCATAAATTTGTGTGGAGATACAACCCTTGCAAACACTTGCATCTAAAATTGCGCTCTCGGCGCGCTTTGTTTACAAGTGTACTACAAAAGTAGTTGATCGGGGAGTCATCTCGGCTCATGCTAGCGACTCGCCCGATCGGGTGATTTATGGCAATCATGTGATCGTCAGCAATCGATCCGCATTCCTGGGCAATCAATTCCAGACTAATGGCAAAAAATGCAAAAGACAGAATTTTTCTTAAATTCTGCCTTCTGAGCAAGACCTTATAAGTTTTACGTTTGAGTAGTCTGTTAGCTGAAGGTGTAGGCTGATTGCAGCGCCCACCAGATCAAGAAGCCGATGCCGCCGGCAATGACAATCGCCGAAATGGCGATCGCTATAGGACTGTCAGCTCCCTTGAACTTCATGATTCCGCGATTTAAATCTGACATGACAGTGTTCTCCCACAATTCCAGCTTGATTGTAGCTTTGCCGTCGGCCGATGGCGGTCAATTTTCACGGCAATTACTGATTTGGTTAATGATCGGGCTGCTGAAATTGCAGGTGGGGGGTGGGTTTGGGGGGGGTTTACTGGGTTTGTGAAAAAAACTTACTAAAAAGACTTGACAAATTTCGAGAATTGAGACAATATTGTTAATACCGCAGGAAATGCGGGTGTAGCTCAGTGGTAGAGCGTCACCTTGCCAAGGTGAATGTCGCGCGTTCGAATCGCGTCACCCGCTTTAGAAGATAAAAAAATCAAGGAAACCGAAAAGTATATCAAGAAAGTTTTCGGTATAGTCCTAATGATGGTTGAAAATACTTAAGTTAGTGGTAAGATTGAATCCAGAACTTGCAAGTCAAAATTGCCGATCGGGCGAGATCTCGGAATAGGGAGTTGACAGCCTCGATATGCCGAAATTGACAAGTTTGATTAAGTGGATATGTTAACGATTATTTTTGCAAAAACGCTTTTTTTATCCGATCGCTAGTGCCATCTCAAAAAGCTCCAAAGATTGACTTAAACGATGAGTACCCCTGTCCTTGCCGACGCCGGGGTCGTCTAGTTCCCATAACGTTGACAGAAGCCTTTGGCTGCAACCGCTGTCAACAAATATTTGTATTGGACGAAAGTGGATACGTGATTGAGCAACTATCAACGAACTATCCTTACAAGCAGGCTTGGCGGTGGACAGGGAACCAGTGGAACAGAGCGCATCCGGGTTTGAAGGCTCATTATTTGCCACTGGCTTTGGGTATGATATTGGTGCCGCTAGTGATTTGGTTGCCCTTGGCGCTACACTCGCCGGGCCCGAATATTATTCTGTGGGCAATGGTCGCGGTGCTGCTAGCAATGCTGCCGGCGCTGATGGTATGGCTGGCTTATAGGCGTTAGCTAGATGATAATAGAGGATTTTACCCATTCATCAGATGCCGCAAATGTCGCGCGTCGTGCTTATCAAGCTTCTTTGGAGTTGGCTGCGACAAAGAGTGCCGATCGCGCGGCAGCTTTGCAGGCGATGGCGGGCTCGCTGAAACGCAGACAAAATGACATTTTAGAAGCAAATACTCTGGATCTAGAAGCAAGTCGGGACATGGCGATTCCGGAGTTGATCGTGGAGTGGCTGAAGCTGACGCCGGAACGGATAAAGACAACTGTGCAAATTCTGGAACGGTTGGGGGAAATGCCAGATCCCATCGGCAGGGTGATCAATGCTTCTTATCAGGTCGATCGCTGTCAGGTTTACTGTCAGTCGCTACCGCTGGGGGCGATCGCTCTAATTTACGAGGCGTTTCCCGAGTTGGGGGCGATCGCCGCGGGTTTGTCTCTCAAAAGCGCTAACAGTTTGATTCTTAAAGGCGGCAGCGAAAGCTGGCACACTAATAGTGTAATTGGAGAAGCTTTGGTTTCGGCGATCGATGAGGTCGGTTTGCCATCGGGATGTTTGCAGGTACTGCCGCCGGATCGGGGCGCTTCAATCAGAGAATTGGTAACTCAAGACCAATATCTCAATTTAATTATTCCCTACGGCAGGCCAAGTTTGGTGCAGCAGGTAGTAAGGTTGTGTACAGCACCAGTTTTGAGGTCGGCAATGGGAAATTGTTACCTTTATTGGTCACCGACTGGCAGTTTGGAGATGGCAAGGTGGATGATTTTGGACAGCCATCAAAGCGTTCCCGATCCTGTTAATGCGATCGAGAAAGTGCTGATCGATCGCAACCAAAAGCCTTCTTCCTTAGTTAGGCTGTGGAACAGTTTAAAAGAAAAAGGCTTTCAAATTAGCGCCGATGCGGATCTTGTTGCAGATTTCCCCGACTTGAAGCTGGCGGAACCATACGAGTGGACTCAACCGTATTTAAACAAAACCATAGCGTTTAAAGTTGTCGATAGTTTAGAGATTGCGATCGGCTGGATCAACCGCTACAGCAGCGGCCACGCTGACTGCATTGCCACTGAATCTTACTTAGAAAGTCGCCAATTTGCTCTGGATGTTAACAGTGCCTCAACTTTTATTAATGCCTCACCTCGATTTTGGCGCTATCAAAATCGGGGAGATGCGATATTTTTGGGAATGTCCAACCAAAAAGGTTATCGTCGGGGATTAATCGGGTTAGATACGCTGACAACAATTAAAGAAATTGTTCAAGGAAACGGACTTTTTTAATCTAATAGGATATTTAGGATTAGTTATTGGAATATTAAACCCAAGTCAAAAGTCGGATAGTATTATCGATGGCTAAGCCTTTATAAGCCTTTAATAGTTGTTTCCCTAATTTTTATTGAGGGAAGACAATAATATCTTGGTACAACAATTAGGCAGCTTTGATCTCAAGCAATTTAGTCACAAGCTCCCGGAACGACACCGTGGACACAGATAAAATTTCCGCGTCCTGATAATAAGCCCCCGATTCATTTGTGGGTCAATCTAAAAGCGGTACTGGCTCTAATTAACTTTAAAAAGTTATTAACTCACCCATGAAAATACTTTTAGCGATAACATGAAATCCCAAAAATTACTCAATACTCTAGACAAGGTGGCAACGCCGACTTTAGGCGAAGAAACGCTAATTCACCACTCGGTATATGTTAAAAAATTGCGTCTGCTACTGCCATCAGATGCCTTTGAACCAGATCCTAGCAAGTTAGCAATACTATTCATCAACGCTGCTATTTTATTGCTGGGATGGGGAATTGCTGCTAATCTCGATCGCTGGCCTGTCTATCTTTTAGGCCTTTACTTACCTTTAGCCGTCATCATGGGCAATAGTATCATAGTTTTGCTATTTAGCTCCCACGATTTGATGCACGGTAGTGTTCAGAAAAAGTCGCGCCTCACTTATCCGATCGCCTTTTTGGGACTAAGTATGCTGTTTATGCCGCCTACTCAGTGGAAAAATCTGCACAATCTCGTACATCACAATAACACGAACTCTGTGGCCGACCCCGATCGCAACTATCTGTACCAGCAACCAGATACTTGGGGAAAATGGATTCAAAATCTGTTTGTACCCTCGGTGGAAGTCAATCCGGTGTGGTTAATGGTAGGGATGGCCGGTTCGTGGTTAGTGCATAATTTCCGCAATCTCACCTCGGTACTGTTATTTAACGATAAATCTGTCGATTACGTACCGGCTGCCTTTACAGTTAGTCCTAAAGATAGATTGACAATCGCATTTGAATGTCTGGGAATTTTAGGAATTCATGCCAGCATTTTGTTATACCTAAATTTTCATCCGCTTAAAATCGCTCTTGCCTACATTTTGCCGATCGCAATTGGTCATGCAGGCGCAATGTTTTACATCTATACCAACCACATGGGTTGCCGGATGACCGCCATTAATGACCCGCTGATCAACAGTATGTCAGTGCGGGTTCCTAAAATATTTGACCTGCTGCACTTGAATTTTTCTTACCACACAGAGCATCATATTTTCCCCAGCATCAACTCAAACTATTATCCGATGGTGCAAGAGTTGTTGCAAATTCACTATCCCGGACGCCTGAATTTAATCGATGGTGGCAAAGCTTGGCGGTTGCTGATGCAAACACCCCGGCATTATCAAGATGAAGTCACCTTCACAGATTCTGCGGGTACAATGGCCGTGAATTGCTCGATTGTTGAAGACTATAAAAGCTGAGAATTCGCGCAACTCACATCTTGAACCATGCTGAAAAACAGGCTTTTGGGCCTGTTCCACAAAAAATGAATTTTATTGTGGGGTGGGCGTCTCGCCCGCCCCAAAAATAAACTCCTACATACTGATGCTATTTAGTACCAACGAAGGCTTGAGAGCCAAATAAGGGATGACTCGTTTTTGATTGTTAGCATCAATCTTCTGTTCAGCCATATTCAAATTTTGCTGGAACTGTCTGGCTAAAAATTCGATCGGGGTTCCCGCAAAAACTTCGTCGAAACTCATCCGGTAGAGTTCTCGGAAAGATTTATCGTAATAACCTAAACGGTCATATCGATAAGCTGACAAAATAAATAGAATTTTCAGTTGTTCAGCCGCTCGCTTGTACGGAGGAAGCAACCGTAAAATGTCCTTTTCCGTAATCACTTCGAGAGTCCCAGAAGCATTAATTTTGGGAATGTCCCGGTATGCTGCCAAAGGCATATTGGCAGAAAAACTCATGTATTCATACTGGGGAAAATTGACTGCTGAATGCTGCGGGCCGCAGGTAAAAATTATGGTTGTGACAATTTTAATTAATTGTTCAACTGTCTCTATTTTGCTGGGCATTCCTTTGACTTTACCGCCCTCATTCGAGGCTAATTCTTGAGCCCAAGTTTGCAGTTCCACATCTGGGACGAGTGCTTCATTTGTCGGGTAAAAGAATTTGAGATAGCCACATACAAAGGTTTCGATCGCATTCCACAGCAGTAATCCATCATCTCGGTAAGGATAGTGAGGCAGTTGATTTGGATCGTCCATGCCCCGATTTTGCAGTTCGGTTGGGAATGCAAATTGATCCAGACTCCAGTTACTGCAAGCCTCTCTAGCTATTTCCATTGTCTCTGGCAAGCTACCGCTTAGCAAGTCATCGACTGGCCCGCCCGGAGCGATCAAATAAGAACGCGCCAGCTCGTTGTTAGTCAACATAAACCGAAAGTGGGGTTTCAGCAGCAGGCTAAGGGGGTGATTTTTAGCCAACTGTCGGGCGGTGACGATCGCGATTGGTTCCATCACCAAATGAGTTCGACCTAAATGCGAACTCATTTCGTGGTGATTGGCATCTGCTACTTGCACGCAGAGTTTCGCAAACAGCCAATCCACAGGACGATCGAACGAGGTGTAAAGATGGCTATTTGGGGTCGGATCTAGTTGAATGGCGATGGGTACCAGTTCACCGCGATCGCGGATTCCCGTCCACCGCCAAGCGAAAAAAGCTCGCGGTTTTGGCAAGAATTTTCTGCCTTTTTCATAGCTGCCGCCTCCAATTTTTGAAGGCGCGCGATAGTGTTGGTCGCTACCCGTATAATCGGCAATGTAAATGTTTTTTTGTTGCAACTCTTGGCCCAGATCGAATAATGGGTGAAAGCTGGAAATTTGTGCCAGTGTTTGCGCCCGAGGATCGCCGGCATCTAACAAACGAAGCATCATCGGATTTGCTCCAGACAGGCGCTGTTCTGCAAAAGAGCGATCAGTTTGGTAGATTTTGGCAACAGCAGGTAGCGGCAGCAGAGTAAAGAAATCTTCATAGTCTTGGAGGTCGTCGAGAGGATCGAGAAAACTTCTCGAATCGGCCGCCAGCATATTTCCTGGAAGTTCCGATGTTGCCAGTATCCGCTCTCCAATATACTTGCTCGAAAAGTTCTCGACTGGTGGCACATCTTTCAATAATGCCAAAGGTGATAAACTCTCATGGTCAAACTGATAAGCTTGTTGCTGGCGATTCAAGGAATCACGGCGCTGTTCTTGGTTCGGATCGTCTTGAGGAAGAGAAGGTTTCATATTGTCTACCATTGTATAAATCAACTCTCTTTTTGTAGCAAAATCTCGGACATCATCACTACCGATCGAGGATGGAATTTAAAAAGTATTGTGCAGGCTCACGCTTGATATACATCTTATTCACCGAGGAATAATCTTATTCCGGATTTTTTTAAATTTAGAAAAATTTTTCAAAAGAAGGCAACACTTTTCGATCGCCCTAAATCTAGATTGAAAGGTTTCATTCTCCAGATAAGTAGCTCGCACTCAAGAACCCCGACTTCTTTGAGATGTCGGGGTTCGGGGTGTTCTGTTTTTTGAGCTGGGCCTACGGATTAGCGATTAGGCATGAGTCATTAAATATTGACCGTTGCCGTTATATTCGCCGTCGCAACTCGCGAAATTAGACACAAACCAAATCAAGTAAAACCGCCAAATTCGACGAAATTTGGCATAGTCGATGCCGTAGTCTAAATCTTTGACTATTGCCTGAGAATCGTCAAAGTTTTTCAGCCAGTTAGCAAAGGTTGTGGAGTAATTGTATCCGTTGAGATACCATCTTTGAATTGTTTTGAGGTCTTTATTGTGGCTAGGAACGGCATCGTATTTCCAGTAACGGCCGTGGGGAAAAATGTATTTGTGGGTGAAAACGCTGGATATATTGTTGGGGGTGCGAACTGTGATGATATGAATGAAAACTTTGCCGTTATCCTTCAGGAAAGAGGCGAGTTTTTGGAAAGCCTTTGTTAAATTACCTACATGACAAAAAACTCCGATGGAGAGAATTTTGTCAAATTTTGTCTCGAAGTTGGCGTCGTTCAAATCGCCTTCATATAGGGTAAAGCGACCGGAACTAAGGTAGCTTTCGCGGTCTTCCATCTTGTGCCGCATATACTCGCATTGGTGGTGGCTGAGGTTAATGCCAGTAAAGGTGACATTGGGGAATTTGGAAAGAATGTAATTGGGAACACAACCCCAACCGCAACCAAAGTCTAAAATATTGTCGCCATCTTGAATCTCGAGCTTCTCAATCACATCATCAATCATCTGCATTTGCGCTTGTTCAAGGTTGGCGGCTCCTTTTTCCCACAATCCCATGCTGTATTTAGGATAAATGAGTTTTCCATCGCCTAACATCGGATTCAGCATTGCTTGAGGTAAGTCGTACTGAATCTTCATTAAATCCCGCGGCCCTTCGGCTGTATGGTCTGTTTCTTTTAGTACCCATTCGTAGGGTGCAAGCAGGGACGGGAAATGCTTAAAAAAGACGGGCATACAGGTATCAAAAAGCGATCGCAATACTGAATCTGGGACTTCTAATCCGTTGATGTAAGACTCTGCTACTGCCATTTGTACCGTGTTAACTGCACTGACTGCGAGGCGGGTTGCTCCGTAGGCGATCGGACTTTTGCTATGTACATCTCCCACGATGGGAATGTGTTTTTCGATGCTTTGTAGGGCTGTTGATGAAGTCATGGCTATACTGGTTTTAAAGATGCTGCTATTCTATCTCACGAAAATTGGCTGGTTGTTAGAGAGCAAAAAAGCTGAAACAATTG
This sequence comes from Microcoleus sp. K5-D4, assembly GCF_036704575.1. Lineage (NCBI taxonomy): Bacteria > Bacillati > Cyanobacteriota > Cyanophyceae > Oscillatoriales > Microcoleaceae > Microcoleus > Microcoleus sp. K5-D4. The sequence goes on along the minus strand of NZ_JAUBSD010000043.1, from coordinate 32,041 downwards.
CCAAGTAAGGTTTGCACAGCCCACCTCCCCAAAATCCTAAAAATATATGGCGGTTGAAGGGGATTTGATAACGGATTTATAGGGCTTTGGGCGATCTGAATTTTATTAAGAATTATGTCAGTCCATTTTAGATTTTAGATTTTAGATTTTAGATGAACTCCACAGCTTGAATTGGGGTATTTTCACGGTGCGATGAAAATTTTAGTGCTCAATTATACCATTTGAGATTTTAGAATTGAGAATGAATGATGAGCTAAGAGTTGGACTATTGCCTAGAGTTGCATTCTTTTTTTAAACTGGTGTCAGTTGGGCGGTTGAGCTGACGAAACGAGAAGCAAATGCCGATCGCGACTTATAGTTAAGGAATCAGGGGATACAGAAAAAATGCCGAGAAACCGGGTTTGCATACAGATTCGCTGCAATAACAACAGATGTCCGCGAGATTCCTCGCTAATTAGCTAGACGCGCCACATATGCCACAGATTCACTATCTGCCGGACGATCGCACGATCGAGGTAGACGACGACGATATAATTCTCGAAGCTTCCCTGCGTGCCGACATTCCCCACACCCACATCTGCGGCGGTAGTGCTCGATGTTCGACTTGCCGGGTATTGATTGTCGAAGGTTTGGAATTTTGCTCTCCGCGCACTTCGCCGGAAGAGGAACTTGCCAAAAAATTGCGTTTAGAACCGGAAATTAGGCTAGCTTGTCAGACACAGGTTGCAGGCGGCAAGGTAATTTTGCGCCGATTGGCGATCGATTCTGAAGACTTGGAATCATTTAACGACGAAATGGCGGGAAAGTCAATTTCGGCTCCTGTCGGGCAAGAGAAGAAAATTGCAATTTTGTTTGCCGATATTCGAGGGTTTACTACGTTTGCAGAGTCGCTGTTGCCCTACGATGTAATTTATGTTTTAAATCGCTATTTCCAAAAAATGGGTTATGTGATCAACCGCAATGGCGGGATGATTAATAATTACATGGGAGATGGTTTTATGGCGCTGTTTGGGTTGGAAAATCCCGACAAAGCGGCGGAACAAGCAGTGAGGGCTGGGGTGGAGATGCTGGAGGAACTAGAGAAACTCAATCCTTATTTTGAGACTTTATACCGTCACCGATTGCGGATTGGGATTGGCATTCACTGCGGCTGCGTGGTTGTGGGGAAGTTGGGCGCGTCGAAGAGTCAGACAGTTACGGCGATCGGGGATGCGGTGAATTTGGCCAGCCGGATCGAGGCTGCTAACAAGCAAGTGGGAACAAGTTTACTGATTTCCGAGGAGACTTATCAGGAAGTGAAGGAATTGGCGATCGTCGATCGGTGCGTATCCGTGCCAATTCCGGGGAAAAGTGGCGAATATCCGCTGTATGAAGTAGTCGGGATGCCCCCGCTGTCCGTGGAAACCGAAGAAGTTTCTGAGGTAAGGGAAGGTTCTATTTGGCAAAGTTTTGTCAATAAGTTACTGGCTTTGTATGCTGCGGTGTACAATTGGATTAGGAAAATTGGGATTCAAATTAGAAAACTCTAGCTCAACTTTTTTGAGTTTTGTTATTCCATCGATAACATGAATATTCCTCAGTCAATAGTTCGCATTTTTCTAATGCTCCCCAACGGTCAGATTGGGGCACAACTGCGAGATAATATTCCAGGTATTGCCAGTCAAGGAATGCTTTCTACTTTTGGTGGTGGCGTGGACAGTGGAGAAAGTCCACAGCAGGCAGCCCTGCGAGAAATGGAGGAAGAAACTTGCCTCACAACCAATGATTACAAAATGGAGTTTATCACAACTTTTACTCACCAAAAAACCCAAAAAGAGAGAAAAATTTTACAAAAAAACCACCTTTTTTTGGCTAGAGTTAGCGATTGTGATAAAATAGAAATTAAAGAAGGTGTGGGTTTGGTAGTTTTGAGAAAAGATGTAGATTTTGAAAAAGTCAACGCCGGGGAAGGTACTCAAATGGCTTGGACATTGTTGCAGGAATATTTAAAATCAAAAACCACACACGACCTTTTCCCCGCGAGGGTACAGAAACTTTAATACAGAACTTCTTGACTATGTTGTCAAATACGAATTCAGATTACCAATCATTACTACAACGGGCGATCGCGCTCGCAGCCAAAGCTCATGAGGGGCAGGTTGATAAAGCAGGCAATCCCTATCTCGATCATCCGCTATTTGTAATGGAAAATGTAAACTCTATAGAGGAGAAAATCGTAGCGGTTCTACACGATGCGGTCGAAGATTCTGAACTTACACTTGAGCAACTTAGAAGCGAAGGTTTTCCTGAAGTTCTAGTCTCGGCGATCGCGGCGATTACCAAAATAGAAGGAGAAGCTTATGCAGCTTATTTAGAACGTGTGATTGCCAACCCGATCGCACTGCGAGTCAAAATCGCTGATGTTACTCATAACCTCGATATTCGTCGCATCGCCAATCCCACAGAGGCTGATTTTCAACGCATTGCAAAATACAAAAAAGTCCTCAGTCAGTTGTGTGCCGCCTTAAAGTAATTATTAACCGCAAATATCCGCGTTAATCCGCGTGCATCTGCGGTTAAAAAAATCCCGAAATCCTAAGCCATTACCATCCCCCCATCCACATTAAAAACCTGCCCCGTTATATAAGCCGCCGCCGCATCCGCCGCCAAAAACTTCACCATCCCCGCAACTTCCTCAACTTCCCCGTATCTCCCCAGCGGAATATACTTCAAAATCTCATCAGACTTGACATCCTTAGTCATATCTGTAGTGATAAAACCCGGTGCAACTGCATTCACAGTAATCCCGCGACTCGCCAACTCCTTCGCCACAGTTTTAGTAAACCCAATTACCCCAGCCTTTGCCGCACTGTAATTAGCTTGTCCGGGATTGCCCATTTGCCCAGCAACCGAAGCAATATTAATAATTCGGCCGCTTCGCTGTTTCAGCATGATTTTACTGGCGGCTTTCGCACACAAAAACACGCCGGTTAGATTCAAATCAATTACCGCTTGCCAATCTTCCAACTTCATCCGCAGCAGCAAAGTATCCCGAGTAATGCCTGCATTGTTCACCAAAATGTCAATCCGTCCCCATTTTTCCATGACATTACTGGTGAGTAAATCTACTTGGTCAGTTTTCGAGACATCTGCTGCAAGTGCGACAGCTTCTCCTCCAGCACCGACTATTTCTGCTACCACCTCATCAGCTGCAGCACTCGAACTCGCATAGTTGACGGCGACTTTAGCGCCTTCTGCTGCTAGTGTTAAAGCAACGGCGCGGCCGATTCCCCGCGACGCACCGGTCACGACAGCAACTTGACCCCGCAATCTCTGAAAAGTCTCTGGTAATAGTTCCATAATTGTATCCTCGCAATCTACCAGAGAATTTTGCACTAAAATCGAGCCAGAACCCAAAAAATTATTTTGTCTTATGGCAGTTCAAAAACAGTTCAGCAGTTTTGAAGAGTTACTATCGGGCTCTGACTTGCCGGTGTTGGTAGATTTTTACGCTACTTGGTGCGGGCCTTGTCAGATGATGGCACCGATTTTGGAGCAAGTGAGTGGTCAGATGAAAGACAAGCTGATGGTTGTCAAAATTGACACCGATAAGTACGAACAGTTGGCGTCGCAACATCACATTTATGCTTTGCCGACTTTGGTGTTGTTCAAAAATGGCGCTGAGGTCGATCGCATTGAGGGAGTGATGCAAGCGGCGCAGTTGATCGATCGAGTGCAACCTTACTTGTAACCGGAGCCAATTATCTCACACGTAGGGTGCGTCAGTTAATATCTGATTAATTATGAATCAGATAATCCTAGTTGACGCACCCTACTTATGAAGACTCCCAGCCACGCTATTATCAATCTGGCAATTCTTGGTAAACCGCAACTGCCCCAAGCTAATCTAATTATTGTGATCGGCGGTATTTTACCCGACATCCCAATATTTTTATTTTACTTTTGGGCGAAATACATTGCTCGCTTGCCCGCAGCTACAATTTGGTCAAAAGCATATTATGAGCCTTTTGTGCAAAATATTGTGGCTCTGTTTCATTCAATTCCCCTTGCGGTTATTGGTTTGCTAATTGCTTATTACTTTGGCTGGCAAAGTGTGCAAATTCTGTTTATTAGCATGATACTACACTCTCTGGGAGATTTGCCTGTCCACAATGACGACGCTCACCGACACTTTTTTCCGTTCAGCAATTACCGTTTTATCAGTCCCTTTTCTTATTGGGATCGGAAGCACTACGGGTCAATTGTTTCTGTGGTTGAAATGTTGTTAGTGCTGCTGTCAACTTACCGCGTTTTTGGTTTTGTTAATTCTTCTGCTGGAAAAACGTTGTTGATTTTGGTGAATGGTTTTTACTGGGCTGGCGCGGTTTATTTTCAGGTTAGAGACTTATTTAAATTCACTTCCCAAAGATGAAACATGAACTCAAAATTACCAATTAGCAATTAGGAATTAGCAATTACCATATTGTTAACTACGCCGAATATTAAAACAACACCAATCTTGGCGCTTCCACAGAGTAGCCACAATCCAGCCGTGCTGTTCCAGAGTGTCGGCAATTGGCTTAGCTTGTTCGAGCAAAATGCCGCTGAGCACGCCCCAAGTAGTGGGTTTGCTAATTGCAGTGAACTGCGGGATTAAATCAATGATTACTTCTGCTAAAATGTTGCATATCAAACCGTCGATCGGCTCATCTACCATTTCTTTCAGGCGATCGATACTTCCGAGCTCTGCAACCAACTGCTGAGAATTAACGCGGTTGAGTAGTCTGTTGCTAACGGTCGATCGCACTGCCAAAGGATCGGTATCCAAAGCATAAACTTTTGTAGCGCCCAACAACACCGCGCCGATCGACAAAATACCCGATCCGCAGCCGATATCAGCAACGATGCACTCTTTGTCATCAAAACCGAGACGCATTTCCAGCGACTCCAGACACAGTTGAGTAGTGGCGTGAGCACCTGTACCGAAAGCCACACCCGGATCTAAACGCAAAATGATGCGATCGGTATCAGTCGGTAAGGGCAGCCAAGCCGGATTAATTAAAAAGCGATCGCCCACTTCTTGAGGCTGCCAGTGCTCCTTCCAAGTGCTGCCCCAGTCTTCGTCTTCAATTAAATCCCACTGCATCGCAGGTAGGGGCAAACCTGCACACAGAGCATCTTGGCGCAGCCACAGAGACAGAGCGGCCAAATCCAGCAATCCTGCCTGTTCTTCGGGCAAATAAGCCGACATCAGGCAGGAATTGCTTTTGAGCTCAGTAGCAGTTCCCCGACAGTTAAACCGTTCCAGACGCCAAAAGATGATATCTTCCAGCGCCGGATCGCAAAGAATTCTAATTTCCCACCAGCTATGTGCCATAACGATTTTAGATTTTAGATTTTAGATTTTAGATTGGCCCAGGGGAACTGGAGACTGGGAAGTGGGGAGTGAGGAAGGAGGATTGGCTAATAGAAAAATTCCCGCTTTCTTGCCAATGACCAATGACCAATTACCCATTACCAATTATCAGCCCTTGCATCCAAAATCTAAACTCCAAAATCCGTCAAAGATTTACCGTGTAAGCATCCCGAATTCCCGGAACTTTTAGGATCTCAGCCAGTATCCCCTCTGGTAGAGGGTCATCGAGGCTCAAAACCATCACCGCATCGCCTCGCACGATTTTACGGCCTACCTGCATACTGGCAATATTGACATTAAAACTGCCCAATTGGGAACCAATTTTGCCAATAATCCCCGGCATATCGCGGTGCAGGGTAAACAGCATGTGGTGAGTGGGGGAAACGTTGACCGGGAAATCGTCAACGCTGGTAATCCGAATTTCGCTTTCCCCGAGCACTGCACCTGTGACGGTGTGTTCGCCGAGGGTTCCCTTGGCCGAGAGGTGCAGGGAGCCGGTGTAGTCGCGAATTGAGGCGTCTCTGGTTTCGACGACGCGAATTCCGCGTTCTTTGGCTTCGATGCTGGCGTTGACGTAGTTAACGCGCTCTCGCAGGGCTTGGGAGAGCAGGCCTTTGAGGGCGGCGACGACTACGGGCTGGCTTTGGTTGCTGGCCAATTCGCCTTGCAGTTGAACGTTGAGGTAATCGACTCGGCCTCCGGCTAGCTGGCTGACGAGGTTGCCGAGGGTTTCGGCGAGTTGCAGGTAGGGTTTGAGTTTTTCGATCGAGTCTGGGTAAATTCCTGGTATGTTGACAGCCGATCGCGCGGGCAATCCCAACAGTACATCGCGAATTTGTTCGGCAACGTCGATCGCCACATTCACCTGAGCTTCCGCTGTGGATGCTCCCAAGTGGGGCGTCAGCACAATGTTTTGGCCGACACTCCGCAGCGGGGAATCAGCTTCCAGCGGCTCGTGTTCGTAAACGTCCAAAGCTGCGCCGGCGATCTTGCCTTCTTTGATGGCTTCTGCGAGGGCTGCTTCGTCGATGATTCCGCCTCTGGCGCAGTTTATGATGCGGGCCGTGGGCTTCATTTTCGAGAGCACTTCAGCGTTAATTAAGTGCAGGGTTTCCGGCGTTTTGGGGATGTGCAGGGTGATGTAGTCGGATTCGCGCATCAGCAGTTCGAGTTCTACCAAGCGGCAGCCCAACTGGTCGGCTCTTTCGGTCGAAATGAAGGGGTCGTAGGCCAGCAGTTTCATGCCCATTGCTTTGGCGGCGGCGGCGAGGTGGGAGCCGATTTTGCCCAAACCGACGATGCCGAGAGTTTTTTTGTAAACTTCTACACCGATAAAGCGGTTGCGTTCCCATTTACCACCTTTGACGGATTCGTTAGCTTCCGGGATGTGGCGGGACATCGAGAGCATCATGGCGAGGGCGTGTTCGGCGGCGGCGATCGTATTGCCTTCGGGGGAATTGACGACTACAATTCCTTTGCGGGTAGCGGCGGGTACATCGACATTATCTACGCCGACGCCGGCTCTGCCGATGATTTTAAGTGAATTCCCGGCTTCTATGATTTCTTTGGTAACTTGGGTGCCAGAACGAATCATTAAAGCGTCGTAATCTGGAATAATTCGTACCAGTTCTTCGGCTGAGAGTCCTGTGTTTACGTCAACTTGCGCGACTTGGGAGAGGATGTCAATTCCGGCTTGGTCGATCGGATCGGATACTAGAACTTTAGGCATAGCAAGCAATTGAGTGCAATAGTAAAAATAGACCGAGCGTTGGCGAGCTCAAAGTTGAGACTTAGACTTAGAGCAGTATCTAACAGCTCAGCTCAAGCTTGCCTTTGTGCAGTTTGAATTGTATCTGTATTCGGTCAAGGTCGGCCGTTTTTTGCATGAAATATTTTAGCTTTGCGGGCGATCGGACTCTCTGAGTGTCTGAAAATCCCCCAAGTGCTTAGCTAGTATGTCTTTTCGGTCTATAATAGACTTTGGGTATTCAAGCCTAACTATCAGGAATTGTTTTCTAATGAATTATCTTATCGCCGTACTGTCCGATCGAATTCAAGCCGAAGCTGCCTACTGTGCTCTCGAAAAAGAAGGCTTGCCTATGAAGCAAGTGAGTATTTTGGGCCGCGGCTACAAAACTGCTGATGAATTTGGCTTGATCGACCCGAACCAGCAAGCGAAGAAACAAGCTAAACTCATGGCTATTTGGCTGATTCCCTTTGGCTTTATTGCTGGCGTTACTTTCAGTCTGATGACTGAGTTGAAGACTTTTGCCTGGGCGGGCGAAATTGGCGATCACGCGATCGGCGGAGTGCTAGGTGCGATCGCCGCTGCAATGGGCAGCGTTTTTGTTGGAGGCGCGGGCGGTATGGCTTTTGGTAGCGGCGATGCTTTGCCCTACCGCAACCGTTTGAATGCGGGTAAATTTTTGATTGCGGTTAAGGGTACTGATGATTTGACTGGGAAAGCTGCGAAGATTTTGCAGCAGTTTAAACCCGAAAATATCCAAGGTTATACAGAGACTTAGTTATTTGTTTGTTAACAGTTGACGGTTAACTGTTAACTGTTGACATTCAACTCGTGTAATATTTGGAGGCAGTTATGGAATTACAAACTATCCCCCTACATTCTCCCCTAGAATTAACGCTCGAATTAACTGATGAGCAGTTTTTTCAGTTGTGTATAGACAACCGGGATTTAAGATTTGAGCGCACTGCTAGTGGAGGATTGATTATTATGCCACCTACAGGTAGCGAGACGGGTAATTTCAACATTGACTTATCGTATCAACTTCAATCTTGGAGCAGACAAAATAAGCATTTGGGAATTGCTTTTGACTCTTCAACTGGATTTAAACTGCCCGACGGTACTGATATTTCTCCCGACGCTGCTTGGATTCGGCGCGACCGGTGGGATGCTTTAACTGCGGAAGAAAAAAAGAAATTTGCGCCGATTTGTCCCGATTTTGTGGTGGAATTGCGCTCGACCACCGACTCCCTAGAAAAATTGCGGGCTAAAATGAAAGTGTATGTGAAAAATGGAGCGAGGTTGGGATGGTTGCTCGATCGCAAAAATAGAAAAGTAGAAATCTCCCGTCAAGGTAGAGAAGTAGAAATTTTAGATGAACCTGCAACTCTGTCCGGTGAAGATGTACTACCCGGTTTTGTGTTGGATTTAACAGATCTTTTCTAAATTTGTAAGAAGACTCGGCGTTTGAAACCGCATCTATAAAGTCAAAACCCGCAGAGGCGGGTTAAAGAGTAAAGAGTACAACTGGGGTAAAATTACTTTATTCTCTTTAGTCGGCATCCAGCAGACATGGTTTATATAAACCTGCTTTCAACCGCCTTCTTATCTTTTCCCACTCATTCATGATATGATAGGCTGCCAAAGGTTGCATTTGGTATGACCTATGAAAATCCTCCACGGCACTTGGATTCCTCAAATAGAAGAGAGTTTTGTTCAAGGTGGAACTTTTTGTCTTTGGGTTGAAACCACTCAAAAGAAAAAACAGCCTGCTAAGGTTCATCCCCGACAATTGGGGACGGCACAGTTAAGAGAGTTTCTAACGAAAGAAGCCGGGATTCAACTGTCACCAGTCAGCAATACAAGTGCGATGGGGCGAGAATACGCGATCGTCCCTCGGTATTTTTTACTGCCCACTGCCGACAACCAGCCGTTGCCCTCTTTAGAACTAGCGCGATATTTAGAGACAGAGTTACCCGAAACATTTGAGTTGGAGTATTGGCAAGTTGATTGTGTGTGCATCGCCACCCACACTTTGACTAAAGTATTGAACGATCTGCATTTTTTTGCCCTCTACGATGTAGCAGAAGTTCAGTTTGGTTCAGACTTGCTATTTTGGTATCACTACACCCAAAGTTTTAAGCAAATTGTTCTGAAAGATCATTATATTCCGGCGTTGCGCTATCGAGAAACTGCTCCGATCGCGATCGCACCCATCGAAACATCCGAACCCGCTGAGAAAGCCGCGCGCGGGCGTAAGAAAGCGGGCGAGACAAAAACCAAAACAACTGCAAAAACTCCAAAAACACCTGCCAAAATTGAACCCAGCTTTGAGATTTATCCGGGATGGGAAATTGTTTCAACACAGTACGAAACTGATTTACAACGCTATGTTGAATGGATGCCTTTAGTTTGTGTGTCCGGTTTTCGGAAGATCCAGCTACAAGATACACCAAAGTTCTACGATCGCGAACGGTTGCTGCGGCATTTTTCCGAGTGTGCGATCGCGGAAATTGTCACTCAAACCCCTATCCCAGCATCGTTTGAAAATAAGATTGCGGATTCTTTACTCCAAATCTGCCTCAACCAAACACGAAAAATCGCGCGAGTAAGCCTTGAACAATACCGGCAATGGCAAACCTGGCGCGATCGCATTACGCGCAATCAATCTGCTGACTCATTCTCCCTCTGCTTTCAACTACAATCCCCCGAAAACCCCGAACAGCCTTGGGTTTTAGAGTTTCAGGTGGCTGCGAAAAAAGACCCATCTCTGCGGATGCCGTTGCAGGATTATTGGCGATCGCGATCGACTCAACAAAAGCAGTTGCAAACACAATTCGGAGACAACTTTGAGCAACATTTGCTGACAAATCTCGGCTACGCTGCCCGCATTTATCCCCAACTTTGGCAAGGGCTAGAAACCGACAAACCCGTTAACATTACCCTCAGCTTAGATGATGCTTTCACCTTTCTCAGCGAGTCGGCTTGGGTATTAGAAGATGCCGGATACAAAGTGATTGTCCCCGCTTGGTGGACGCCGAAGGGACGACAGCGGGCGAAGATTCGCCTGCAAGTCAAAGGGAAGGGCAGCAAGAGCGCTGCAATCAAGGGCAAAGGATTGTTTTCGGCGGATTCCTTGGTGGAATATCAATATGAATTGGCGATCGGGGGTGAACGGGTTAGCGAACAAGAATGGCAGGCGTTAGTAAATAGCAAAACACCGCTGGTGCAGTTCCGAGGACAATGGATGGAACTGGACAAAGACAAGATGCAGGAGATGTTGGAGTTTTGGAAAAAACATCGCCAAGAAAACCCCGATTTAAGCCTGATTGACTTTATGAAGTTGACGGCAGAAGGAGAAGCGAGCGAACAGTTGGAGGTTGAGCGCGATCGGGCTTTATCGGATATGTTGGAGAAGCTGAACGATAAGAGTCGGTTAGAGTTAATTGCAGATCCAGCAAAGTTTCAGGGCAAGTTACGGGATTACCAAAAGCGCGGCGTTTCTTGGTTGAGTTATTTGGAAAGTTTGGGATTAAATGGCTGTCTTGCTGATGATATGGGTTTGGGTAAGTCGGCGCAGGTAATTGCTCGATTATTGCAAGAGCGGGAAGTTTTATCTACTACAAAAGAGACAGAAAAAAAGACAGAAAAAGCGATCGCACCTTCGGTTCTACCCACGCTGCTAATTGCGCCCACTTCCGTAGTTGGCAACTGGCAAAAGGAAATGGAAAAGTTTGCTCCAGAATTGCGATCGCTCATACACCACGGTCCTGGGCGCTTGCAAGATGCCAAGGAATTCAAAGCCGCCGTTCAAGATTGCGATATGTTGATTACTTCCTTTACCTTGGTGCGAAAAGATGAGAAGCTGTTGAGCAGCGTAGCGTGGCATCGCGTGGTAATTGATGAAGCCCAGAATATTAAAAATCCGAAAGCGGCGCAAACCAAGGCGATTTTAAAGTTACCCGCTACCCATCGACTGGCATTGACTGGAACACCCGTGGAAAATAGATTGCTGGATTTATGGTCAATTTTTAATTTCCTCAATCCGGGCTATCTGGGCAAAGAGGCACAGTTTCGGAAGTTATTTGAAATCCCGATTCAAAAAAATGGGAGTCGCACGCAATCGGCAGCGCTCAAAAAATTAGTGGAACCCTTTATTCTCCGGCGCCTGAAAACCGATAAGTCGATTATTCAGGATCTCCCCGACAAAGTTGAGCAAAAACTCTACTGCAATCTCACCCGCGAGCAAGCTTCGCTTTATGAAGCGATTGTGAAAGAGGTAGAACAAGAAATTGATGCGGCGGAAGGGATGAAGCGCAAGGGGATGATTTTGGCGACACTGCTGAAGCTGAAGCAAATTTGTAACCATCCGCGCCAGTTTTTGCAGGATGAAAGTGAGTTTACACCAGAGCGATCGCACAAACTGGAACGGCTGATCGAGATGATTGAGGAAGTCAAAGCAGAAGGCGAAAGTTTATTGGTATTTACGCAGTTTACAGAACTGGGAAGCGCCTTGGAAAAATATATTAAACAAACGCTACATTACAACACTTACTACATCCACGGGGGAACCAGTCGCGAAAAACGGGAACGGATGATTTCCGAGTTTCAAGATCCAGAGTCTGAACCTTCGGTATTTATTCTGTCACTGAAGGCGGGCGGCGTGGGAATTACGCTGACAAAAGCCAATCACGTGTTCCATTTCGATCGCTGGTGGAATCCGGCAGTGGAAGATCAGGCGACGGATCGGGCGTTTCGGATCGGACAGCAAAAAAATGTGTTTGTGCATAAGTTTGTGGCAATTGGCACTTTGGAAGAAAAGATTGACCAAATGATTGAGGACAAAAAGAAATTGGCCGGGTCAATTATTGGTGCGGATGAGTCGTGGTTGACTGAGTTGGATAATGAGGCATTTAAGAAATTAATTAGGCTCAATAAAAATGCGGTTTTAGATTAGGAGAAACCAAAAAATATGTCACAATTTACTCGGACTTGGTGGGGCAATAAATTTATCGATGCGTTAGAAAGATTTACAGATTCGGGGCGACTCGGGCGGGGACGTGCCTATGCACGGAATGACAAGGTAAAAAGCTTTAAGATTAATGATGGCTTAGTGATGGCAGAAGTAAGGGGGTCGGTAAATCCTTATTTTGGGGTTTATAAGGAGCCACTCTACAAAACTAAAATTGAGTTTCAGGCGATTAGTCAGGCACAGTGGAAAGTGGCGATCGCCCAAATGGCATCAAAAGCCAGCTTCATTTCTCGGCTGCTGCTCAACGAAATGCCCGACAATATTGAAAAGGCTTTTGCACCCCTCGGATTGCACCTTTTACCCAGCAGCCGCGAGGACTTTAAGACTACTTGCTCTTGCCCAGACTATAGCAATCCCTGCAAACATATTGCCGGAGTTTATTATTTGGTGGCGGCCGAATTGGACAAAGATCCATTTTTACTGTTTGAATTACGGGGGCTTTCTAAGGAAGTGCTGCACCGCGAATTAGCAAAAACGCCTTTGGGCTTGGCGCTTTCTGCCGAGTTAACGGCGGATGCAGCGGCCCCTGCGGCGGTGGATTCCTATTACACGCGGGCGATCGCCAGTGAGGCGCAAACGGTCAGCCTGAAGGAGTTTTGGCATGGTGCGAAGCGATTGCCGCAGACGATTGAGGTGGCAGCGCAAAGTGGGGTAAGTGCGATCGTGGTGAAGAAACAGGGAGATTTTCCACAGTTTTGGCACAAGGATGGTTCGTTTATTGAGGCGATGGAAGAGCTGTATTTGCGGGTGAAGAAGAATAAGTAGTTGGGTGGACAATTTTGCTGCCATACTCGCTCGAGCTCTTGCAAAAACTTAAACTCGAAGACTTCATAGATTTGGTACAATAATCGTGCTCATCATATCAGCTTTACCAGCAACTAAAATCGTAAGATCGTTATTTGATGATTTTAGACTATAATTAAGTTAGTGCGACTGTTAAAAAAGTAGACTTTTTAGTTACAGCAAGCTTTGGCAATTTCAAATTAGAATCTAAAATTGACTGATGTTACCAAGAGAAGAACTGTTAAAAGGCATTGAAAACCGCGAATGTGTGGCGCGGGCGCTCGACCAAGCGGAACAAGCAATTAAAACTTGGGAAGTTACTCTGACTGATTTTCTGTCGCCTCCAGAATTGGCGGACACTCTGACGGTATTTAAGCGGTTAACAGATGTGGAATTAGTGGCTTGGGGCGGCTACCCGCAAGCTGAAAGACAAAGAATTGCGATCGCGCGATCGGATATCCCGATCGACTCTGGTAGCGTTAACGTTGCGGCCGTAGAAATCGCTGGCAATTTCTTGTTCGATACAGCTTCTCACCGCGACTTTTTGGGGGCGATGTTGGGTACGGGAATTGTCCGCGAGAAAACGGGCGATGTGATTGTTTTGGGAGAACGCGGCGCGCAAGCCATTGTCATGCCGGAGATGGTAGAGTATTTGGAGATGAGTTTGCAGCAAGTGCGATCGGTTCCTGTACAAACGCGCCGCATTGAGTTGAGCGAACTCAAAATTAGAGAACCCAAAAAGAAAGAAATGACCACGGTTGAAGCATCGATGAGATTGGATGCTGTCGCTTCGGCTGGATTCGCAATGTCTCGCAGCAAAATGGCCGATTTAATTGACAGCGGTGACGTGCGAGTTAACTGGAAAGACATTACTCAAGCTAGTTATAATGTCAAGTCGGGAGATTTAATTGCTGTTACGGGCAAGGGAAGATTGGAAATTGGAGAAGTTGCGGTTACTAAGAAGGAACGCTATCGAGTCCAGTTAACTCGATATTTGTAATTCTCGGAATTAGTAATTGGGAATTGGGAATTAGGAATTTTTCCCCTGTTCCTTTTTCCCAATCTCGGCTAAATGGGTTAAATCTCGTACACAATCTGTTGCCGAACTTTCCTAGAACCCACCTCGGTTAAATCCGTTAAATCCCGTAGATAGACTACTTCCTTGCCGAACTTCCTTCGTAATTAAGCTTTCGCCCGAAACACCTTTTCTACCGACTTCACCAAAAGTTCTCGCGGCATCAATCGAGGCATATTGGCGATGATTTGATTGGGAATTCCCCCTGTCACAACATTAGACTCATTTTTGTCTAAAGCTTTCAAAGCATCTCGCACTACTTCCGCCGCAGGAACGAGTTTTTGCCCGCTGCTGGATGCCATAGCTTTCGGAAATTCAGCTACTGCAAAAAAGTCCGATTCAGTCGGCCCTGGGCAAAGGCACAAAACGCCAATTCCTAAATCTTTGTTTTCCGCCCAAAGTGCCTCGCTGAAACTCTGAACAAAGGCTTTACTTGCTGCGTAAATTGATAAGTACGGCATGGGTTGAAAAGCTGCGATAGAAGCAACATTGATGATACTTCCCGAATTTCTTTGGCGCATTCCCTGCAAAAATAAGTGCGAAAGTTCTACTAATGCTACAATATTTAGTTGCACCATTGTTAGTTGTTTCGCAAGCGGGCGATCGGCAAAAACACCGTAATCCCCAAAACCCGCATTGTTCACCAACAAATCAACCGTCCAACCTTTTTTAACAACCGTCTCAAATACAGCAGTTCCAGCGCCCGGTGCGCTCAAATCTTGCACGATTACTTCTATCTGAACTTTGAATTCCTGTTGCAGTGTAGCAGCTAGCTGTTGCAATTTGTCTTCGGATCGAGCTACCAAGATTAGATTGTGCTGGCGTTTGGCTAATTCGGCGGCAAAGGCTGCACCAATTCCGCCAGAAGCACCGGTGATTAAAGCAGTCGGCATGAAATTAATTCGGATATTTGATGTGGGCTTTATATATTTTAACAATTATTTACACGGGAACCTGTAAAATAATTAAAAGGGAATAGGTGAGTTTTATGGCGCGTCTTACCGATCGAGCTTTTGAAATTTTGCGGGTCGAAGTTGACAAGTGCGCGGCGGCTGATAGTCTAGCCGGTGATGTCTACCGACGGATGGTAATCAAGCGGTTAGAGAAATTACGCTTGCAAAACGGCACTTTCGCCTCAATAGAAGAAATCCGCGATACATTCAAAGACGAATTTCCCAACTTCAGCGAACAAGCTCTCAAAGCAGCCGTCAAAGCCAACCGCCCGCCGGGATTGTTCGGTAAAATCATCTTTGCTGGGAGTTTGCTGGGAAGTGCGGCGGGGATAATTTGGCTGCTAAATCTACCTTTTCCGATGATTCGCTGGCCCGTAGCCAAAACAATGCCGATATTGTTGCTGCCGAGTTTTATGAGTATGGATCACAATTACCGGCAGGCGATCGCCCTTGTGGAACAATCCGATCAACTGGTGAATAAAGCCACTGCTGTCGCTGATTTTGACTTGGGCGAAATTAAAGCAAAAGAGGCGCAAAAACATCTCGACGCCTTACCGGTGTGGTTCCTCGGCTATTACCCAAAGAGGTACTGCTCTTTTTTCCGCTGCAGTTGGCGGTTTACATTCGATGAATTTGAAGCCGCCCGCAAAAATGTGGGGCGGATGGAGGCTCAGATTTTCCAGCAAAAAAATGCTTTTACTCAGTTAAATCAAGTCGAACAAACGCTAAAGGCCGCGAAACAGGAGTATCAAGATGCAAAAACTGCCGCCGACAGACAAAAAGCGACGGTAAATTGGCAAAGTGCGATCGACCAACTCAATCAAATTCCCGCCGAAACCCTCGCGGGAGAAACGGCTAAGAAAACATTCAAAGCAGCAGAAAGAGACTTTCAAGAAATGGGCGGCGTCGCCACCGGTTCTGTACGGGCTGACAACTTAATTGAAGCTGCCAAAGAATTTGCTCTCTCCGCCGCCGTCGCCTCCCAAAAACCTCCCCATCCCGCCGCACAGTGGGAGCAAATAGCAGAATTGTGGCAAGAAGGAATTAACCGACTAAAATTAATTTCAGTCGATAATCCGGGTTATCTCGACGCTCAAACTAAACTCGCTGAATATCAAAAAAATTTAGGAATTACCCAGATTAGACTGCAAGCAGAAAAAGATTCTACAACAGCTTTGCAAGCAGCTAAAAACTTGTTTGCCAACTTGCAAAATAATGTGAATTCTCAAAATCCAGGTTACTCCCTCAGCCAGTTGCAACAAATTATCAATCAATTAGAATCCGTCAAACCCGGCACAACGGTTTATCCCGAATCCCAAAAATGGCTGCAATCTGCTCGCAAGAAACAGCAAGAATGGCAAAAAAATTAGTCAGTTGTCAGTTGTCAGTTGTCAGTCAACGGTCAACCGTCAACCGTCAACTAACAAATTACCAAGTCGGGTCAACATACAGATTAATTGTCACTTGCTTTTTCCCCGAAGGGATGCCGGAAATACAAGCACAAATCGTATCTCCGCCATCAATTTCTACTTCGCAAGCGTGACAAGAACCCATGAGACAGCCGGTAGGAATAGAAACCCCTGCACGTTTAGCTACATCTAGCAAAAGCTCTCCAGGTTCAGCTTCAACTGTCACGTTATCTGGTAAAAAAGAAACTTTTGTCATTGAATTTGAACCTCAACTATAACAAACAATAATCAACAGTCAACAGTTAACAGTTAACAGTCAACAGTCAACAGTCAACTGTTAACTAATTAACCTAAAATATGCTTGATATCTAAATGCTTTTCCACGGTATCTGCTAGAGAGTCTAACAGAGTTTCTCGGTGTTCTCGGTAATTAGGAATACCTGTAGGCAAGGCGCGGAGTCCCCGCTGCTGCCGCAAGTGATTTAACCAAGCTCGCCGCCAAGCTCCGTTGTCAAAGATGCCGTGCAGGTATGTACCCCAAATTGATTGAGAAGTATTGACAATGCCTAAACTAGCATCGTCAAATAGCGGTTGAGTCAAATCTGACTCTAGGATTTGCGTTTTTCCTTGATGAATTTCGTAACCGGAAACTGGCAAACCCGGTTGAGGATAGTTAGATGTTACGATTCGTTGGCGGGCAATTTTGTTCGGTGCCATCGCAGTTTTCAAAGGCAGCAACCCCAATCCTGGAAATTCTCCCTTTTCTCCCTCAACCCCTTCTTTATCGGTGATACTTTGTCCCAGCATCTGAAAGCCGCCACAAACTCCCATGACTGTACCGCCAGCTACTAAATAATTTTGAATAGCTTTTGCCATACCTGTTTGGCGCAGCACTTGCAAATCGGAAATTGTAGTTTTAGAGCCTGGTAAAATCACGGCGTCTGGATGGCCTAACTGGTCTTTTGGGCTGACATATTTGACGCTGACGCTAGTTTCCGACTCTAACGGGTCAAAGTCGGTAAAATTGGAAATTCGGGGCAGGCGGATGACCGAAATATTGATGTCGGCTTGAGAATTGGGAGAACGCCGATCGAGCAAATCGAGAGAATCTTCTGAGGGAAACACTTCGTCTATCCAAGGAATCACCCCAACTACCGGGATTCCCGTCCTTTCTTCTAGCCAAGTCAGCCCCGGATCTAAGATCGATTTTTGTCCTCGGAACTTATTAATAATGAATCCTTTAATTAAAGCTCGTTCGTCGGGATCGAGCAATTCCAAAGTACCGATAATGTGAGCAAAAGCACCGCCCCGATCGATATCAACTACTAGCAAAGTTCGAGCTTTTAAATATTTAGCTACCCGCATATTTGTTAAATCGCGGTGTTTGAGATTAATCTCAGCAGGGCTGCCGGCTCCCTCACACACAATCATGTCAAATTCTTGCTTGAGAAATTCTAAAGATTCCCGAATAGCTTGCCAGCCGATATCGAAATACTGCTCGTAATATTGAGATGCTCGCACATTGGCGATCGCCCGACCCTTGACAATTAATTGAGAAGTCATGTCTCCTTGTGGCTTGAGCAAAATCGGATTCATTTCTACCCAAGGTGCGACGCCCGCAGCCCAAGCTTGCACTGCTTGAGCGTAACCAATCTCTCCGCCGGCCGCTGTGACATAGGAATTCAGTGCCATATTCTGACCTTTAAACGGAGTTACCCGCCAGCCTCGCCGAGAAAAGATTCGACACAAAGCTGCCACGAGTAAAGATTTCCCTGCGTGAGATGTTGTTCCCACGACCATAATTGCTTTCATAATATTAAGGGAGAAGGAAGTTCGGCAACGCGCAGTGTAAGGGATTTAATATCTATTCCGGTTACACCGTCCGTGATTGTTGATTGTTGACTGTTAACTGTTGACTCGGAGTCTAAAAACTAAATGGTTGAGTGTTAACTATTGACTCAATTTTATTATTCCGATGCAATCGGAAACCACATAACGGATTTAACGGATTTAACCGATCGATGTTGAGGACTGAAGTCAAGCGTGAAGGAAGAGGGCAGAAGTAAAAAGTAAGAAGGCAGAAGGCAGAATAAAAAAAATTCTGGTTTCTACCTTTTACTTTCTGCCTCAAGATGACGGCTGATCTTCGCCGGATACCTTCTCAGACTTGGATTCAGTGGCCGGTTTAGCAGTTTCGACTAGATTCGGATCGGGGTGATTCGGGGGACTCAATTCAGTTTTTTCTGCCTCAGAAGAGAGTTCTTCACCTGTAGATTCGATCGAGATCACTGATACTGAAACCGTTTCCACCTGCACGCTCAACCCAGGTTCTCCCGGTACTTCTATCTCTACAGGCTCTGCCATTTCCACCACAGTCATTTCTATCGATACTGCAGGGGCTTCTGCTTCCGGTACGCCTGCTGCTGCTTCCGGTTCACCAACCGCAGCCAGCGGTGTCTGGGTTTCCAGAGATACAGCAGGGGCTTCTGCTTCTAGTACGCCTGCTGCTGCTTCCGGTTCACCAACCGCAGCCAGCGGTGTCTGGATTTCAGCGGACGATCGATCTTCGATCGGAGTTTCCCCTATTTTGTCAGAACTCGCGGTTTCTGTTGCCATCAAAAATGCCATTGCTTCAACATCGTTGGGAAACGGCACTCCTGGGCTTGTTTCCACAACAGTGTTGCTACTTTCGGCTGCCACTTCCGCAGCCGCCTCGGCTAATTCGGATTCGAGAATCTGGTCAATACCCGGTGCAGGAGTTGCCGTTATTTGAGATTCAGGTGCGATCAATTCTGGAGTCACTGAGGGTTTTGGCGTCTGGGGACTTGCATCAGACTTGTTTTTACCCGCACCGAGTCCCAACATACCGCCGAGACTATTTTTGAAATTGCCGAACAGACTTGCGAAACCGCCGGATTTTTTAGCTGGTTTAGGAGGAGTAGTTGGGGCCGCCGTTGGGGCCGCCGCCGCTGCCGCCTGCGACTCTTTAACGGCTGTCCTCCATTCTGTTTCCTCGTCAAAATCATCGGCTTCTGGCTGCTGTTGAGGCTCTGGCTGAGCCTCTGCTGGCTCCACACTTGGTGCAACGGCTATTTCTGAAATTTCTAGAGGTAGAGGTGGAGGAGTGAAGCTGCTGGCTGCTGATTCTGTTAGGGGTTGTGAAGTCTCAGCAGCAGGAGTTTCGACTGAAAACACTGGTATTTCTGCAATTGCAGGTGGTTTCGAGTCGGGGATTTTCAAGTCAGGGGCGATCGCACTTTCTGCCGTTGCCTCGTAGAGCGCACTTTCAGCAATACTTTCAGCTATGGGGGAAATCGCCGGCTGTTCCTCTAGCTTTACCTCGCCCTTATCCAGAGTGGGTGCTGGAACCACATCAGTTTTCGGTTTGGGCGATCGAACAAACTTAGGTTTTTTCGCCGCTGCTGCTGGTTCTTTTTTCTTGGCAAACAAGCCAGCAAACGGCACGCCTGCTGCCGCCAAATTCGCCGACTGAGGAATCGGCGTTTGCTCAGCAACGGGCGTCACCTGCCGGCGCAAAGTCAGAGTTTCCCAGGCAAACCAGCCCAACATCGCCACGCCCGCCATTTGACCAAGCAGGAGAGCACCAGTAATTCGTCCCGCACAAGCCCATAAAATTAACGCATAAAAAAGCCCTACCCCGCTCCAGGTAAAATCACTTTTGCGGTGCACTTCTGGAAAAAAGAAGGCCGCCATGTAAATACTGAAGCTGCCTAGACCGACCGCCAACGCCAGAATGTATGCAAGCATCTTGTCGGTACCTCCGCTGTGTCAAATAACTTCTACGCGCTAATTCTACCTTTGAGAGAGACTCAACGGCTTCTTTCTCTAGGACAATTCTTGATTTGTAGGGAAGTTCGGCAACGAACCGATGTAAGGAATTTAACACGCTCAACGGATGTTGACGGTAGAAGTGCGATGAAAGATTTCCCACTCTCCCCCACTTCCCTAATGCCCATCACCCCCTATCCCCACACCCCCTATCCCCATCACCCCCTTCTCAGTGGTGATAGATGTCACTTAACTATGCCCGTGCGATCGCACCAAGCGACTGAGGATGTTTATATGTTGTAGGTGTAAGAGGAATTATGCCCTAGGGCGTATGTATGGGAGACAGTGCCATGTTAGAAAAACTATTATTAGCTGCCGGCTTAACCTTATCGCTTCACATATTTCCCGGACTAAGCACTTCGGCGCCGTTACCGAAAAATTTGGTATTGCGATCGAGCGATCGCCCGGCTCAAACCCAGAAACTTCCCATCGTTGCAGTACCTGCGGGCATCAAGCCGAATGTCCAATCCTAATGATACGTGCCAGATCATACGTGCAAGGGCGATCGGACTTAGGCAGAGCCTTTCTAATATTTTTTTCGAGGTGTTCTATTTTTTATGTGACTGTTCACAACTCATCAGTTTGTAGTAAGGGCTTTAGTCCTCATTAATATCACCTAATAAGGACTAAAGCCCTTACTACAAACCCTAGGCAAATAATTAGTAGCAGATAGAACATTAATTCCCATAACATACTAAACAAATCTCAACATTAGGTTGTGTCATAGACACATTCAAACCTTAAAAAACTTGGGAAACCTTGAGTAAAGGCTCAAAATAGATATATGATGTCAGATTGAGCTTAAAGCTAATAAGCACATTGACTATTAAATCAAGGAAAGTGAAAATGGGACTTAGTGATATTCTCTTGAATGAAAACCACAGAGAAACTTTTGTTGATGACTGTGTAAAGTTGATAGACCAACAAGTTGCAGCAGCGTCAGGATTGGGTGGTATGGCTCTTAAAGCTGCCTACTCTACTGTCAAGGGGATACGGGCTGACTATTGCGCCCAAGTTGTCGATCAACTTCTGCCAGAAATCTCGATCGCACTCGATCCGATGTGGACTGAAGCCGTAAACAATGGCAACCCAGTCGAATATTTTGCTCAAAGAAAAGGTGAAGTAGCAGACGAATTGCTCCAGATAAGTGACAAAAGGGTCGAGAAAAGCACAAGAGGGATGGTTAAAGGCGCCTATGCCAAACTCCGCCCCTCAGCTAAGACTTACGTAGAAAAGGGAGTACCGGATTTAGCCCAAATTATTAATAAACATAGTGCGGCCTGATAAGTGAGCAACGGCTAAAAAACAGGATACCCAGATACCCGGATTCTTCCAGAAATCGGGTATCTACAATCAGACTTATTCGTAAGTTTGCAGTTAGGAGAAAGAGTCCTAATTTTATGCTTATCCATTGCCAATTACCCACTGATTTGCAGCCAATATTTTCAACATCGCCTGTCCGGTAATTCCCAACCCCAAAAAGATTACAAACATCGCACTAATCGCGGGCAGAAATTTAACTGCTGTTATATGTTTTGGCAGTTTCTCAAAATTTTGTTTGGCATAAACTAAGATTAATCCGATCGCACTCAGCACTAAAGCCAATCCCAAACTAAACGCTACCACTAGCGTCATTCCCAAACCAACATTGCCCAAAGCCGACGCGCTCAACAGCATCACCAAAGCGGAAGGACAAGGCAACAAACCGCCGGAAATTCCCAACGCTAATAAGCTTTTCCAAGTAATAGCAGAACCGTCAGCACCGGGAGGCAAATGCGAGTGAATCCGGCCGTCTCCGTGATGGTGGTAGTGGTGAGATATATCTGGTTTTACAGGTTTAAATTCTCGCTCCCAGCTTCCTCTGCTCAAAAGATTTACTGGTTCTTCACATTCCGCAGTAAGGACTTTACTCCTTAAAAACCAGTTTTTATTAAAAATTTTAGTTTTGATTTTTTTGAGAACTTCAGTCCTCACTAGCAACCTAGTCTTAATTTTTGATAAGAGTAAGTTAAACCCGATTACGGCTACTAATAAACCAGAGATTAAACTCAGCCAAGGATCTAATTTTTCCGGGTCGATCAAGTTAGAAGCAAATAAAGTAATTCCGCCCACAGCAAACACGCCGGCAGTGTGAGTAATTGTAGTTGTTGCTGCTAGAAATAAAGCGTGTATCGGAGTAGCCCGCGAACCAACTAAATAAGCGCCGACTATGGTTTTTCCGTGTCCGGGCGACATCGCGTGCACGCATCCCCAAGCAAATGCTCCCGCTATTGCTAGTAAAAAACTCCAACCTGAATCCCAGATAGATTCCTTTCCTGCTAACAAAAAGTCGCGGTTTTGCGGCGTAAACACAAAGCTTTTTACAGCACCCGCTTGTACAATCGTAGCTTGGCAGCTAGCTGTCGGAACTTCGGGCAAAAACAGATTGTAATTAATCCGCAATTTCTCTGGTTTGGAGATGGAAATTGAGTCAGGTAAACCGGGGGTTTTATCTTGAGAAGGTGCGGGCCAGGTGTAGTCTAAAATTAAGGTGCTGTGGGTATTGGGCTGCTGGATAACACTGGCGCTTTTAGCTGCTATTTCTAGCGGTTTTACTGCTACGGAGCCTTGAATGTTGCTACTGTTGGTGAGGCGGATTTGTTGGCTAAAAAACTTTTCTAGCTGTGTTTGGTGGCTGCGAACTTCAGCAGGTTGTAGCTGGCTGTCTCGATTGTCGTCGGCGAAGTTTGTTAAGCCGGTTGGGAAAGTTAATGTTATTTCGGTTTGCAAATCGTTGACTACTATTTCTGCTACGGATAAGTCTGACCAGTGCGAGTAAACGGGTCGGGTTGAGGTTGTTAGTAACAATGAAAGTGTGAGAAAAAACAGGATAAATAATTGGCAAAGTCGGTTCATTTTGTACTGCATAAATCCCGGTTTTTTTAGTGCTATTCGGATGAATTATTTGTTTTTGTTGTGATTTTTCCAGCGCGCTTACTCGCAAGCCCGCCGGGGATTTCAATCCCCGTCTCATAGCGAAAGTCGGTTAAAACCGACTGAATAGCTAATCAAATTTAACAATTGTGCATTTCAGTCCTATGCAAGAGGACTTAAGCTTTGAGCCAGGGGTTTCAACCCCTGGCGGATTGACGGAATGGCGAACTTGGCAGGATGGCTGCTATTAGTTAATCTCAAAATTCATAACTTCCCAAGCCCAATGCTTGGCGAGATCGATCGTCAAAACTCGGGTCAATTTCCTTGGACTTTTGAAAATAAGCGCGAGATTCAGCATCCTTACCTAAATTCCGGGCGATCGCACCAGCCCGGTAAAACATCCCCGCATCCCGAATCCCCGATCGCACTATTTCCGCCATCACTCGATCGGCCTTTTGCCATTCCCCAGCGGCGGAAAGCGCCCAAGCCAAAGTATCCAGCGTCACCGCGTCCCGCCGAATTTTCACCTCCTCCTGCATTAACGCCAGCGCTTCCGTGACATCCTGCGATCGACCTTTTTCCAGCAGCAAACTTGCCAAATCCCTGCGGTGGCCAAAACCGCCCGATCCAGAAACCTGTTCCTGTCGCAGCCCTGCTTCTGCTTTTTCCCGAAGTCGCCGGGATTCGATCGCATCTCCCTGCAAATCCTTCACCCTCGCAATACCGCGATCGACAATGCGATCGAACACAGTCGCAACCCCGCCAGAATAGGCAGAAACCTTGCTGTAATAGCCTTCCGCCTCCCGATAATAGCCCTGCCGCGTCTCCAAATCCGCCAAATAAATCAGCGCCAGCGGGTATCGCGGCACCAACCGCAGCGCCTCCAAAAACAGCGCTTTCGCCTGCACAAACTGCCCGCGACGCGCGTAAAATCGACCCAAAAGCGATCGGGCCCGCGCCGAACCAGCAACCTCTCCCGGTTCCTCCGCAGCCATTGCTTGGCGGTAATCCTGCACAACCTCAGCATCTCTGCCCTGAGACTCTCTCACTAAAGCTCTCAAAGTGAGAGAACCCAAGTTAGGAATCCGGTTAACTAAGGCTTCTGCGGCTGCATTTGCCTCGCTCACTTTACCCATCGCTAAGTGAGATGTAACTGAAAGGGCGATCGCATCTTCATTGTCAGAACCCGCCTGTTTAGCAAAGCGCAAAGCAGTTGCAAAATCGTGTCTTGCCTCGGCAATTCGAGCTAAAACTAACAGCGCACCTTGGTTGTCAAAAGGCAAATCGGCGATCGACCTTTGAGCCGCCTGTTCTGCCAATAAAAACCAACCTCCCTCCCCTGTTGCGCGAGCCATTTTCAAATAAGATCCCGCCAGTGCCGCCCGGTTCAAACCGCTGCGGGAATCAACAGCTAGCCGCTGCTGGTAAAAAGCAATCTCTTGCTTAATTGCTTCCTTTTGATTCGGATTATTTCTCAAACTTTCCGAAAAATGATAGCGGTAATTAATATCGAGATTTTCGGGACTTTTGTTAGAAAACTTTTCTGAAAAAAAACGCAAATTAGGAGGTAAATTCACTACTACCATCCCAAATAAAGGAACCGCTATCAGAAGCCACCACGAGAAAAAATCCGATTTTATTTCCGGTTTAATTTTAGTTTTCATACATCCGCTTTAATCAGCGTTCATCTGCGGTTAAAAAAATAATTTTCCATCTGTCATTAATCACTAAACTATAACTAATGACAGATGACTAATGACTAATTAGGCAAAGCCAAATAAGGAAAATTCGGTTCTAAAGGTTTGTGTCCCTGAGCCGGATTTCCCGGAGTTCCGTTATATGAAACGTTATCGCCAACCGGAGAACCTACCAAAGCTCCCAGAGTGATATCAATAACGTCGTCCATCAGCATACGACCTCCGATCAAGCTTCCTTGAGCATTTGTAGCGCTAGCGTAGCCGCTGGTTTTTGTGGTATCGATCCGCATGACATCGGGCAAGAAAGCTCCGGCGATCGCATTTGGATCGACATTATCCCGACCGTCCAAAAGATCCACAGCATTCAGAGTAGCAACAGCTTCCTGCCGCACGGGAGCAGCAGCAGCGCTCAAATCCAATCTCGGAGGAATATTATTAAATGCTTCCAGATAAGCGGGAGAAACTATCAAACCCTCATTAATTGCAGGTCTCGCCAAACGCTCGAATTGTTTGAAACCGCCAGCTCCGTCTCTGATAGAAACAGTTGACCAAACATCAAAAGTATTCGCCCCAGTTCCTGCTTGCAAAAACGCTTTCGGAACGCGGACAGCAATTGTATTGACGTTGTAACCTTTAGTAAAGTCCACCGCTTGATTCGGTTGTTTAAAAGCAGTGCGCGGCCCTGTTCCCAAAGCTGTGGCGCGAACTCGGAAAAATTGTTCCACATCAAAGAAAAACGGGTCTTCCCGCAAGCCGGCAAATACAGTCAAGTTAGAACCGCCCACAGGTACTGTATTCAAAACAGCATTAGAATTCAGCGGAGTTGTGGCAATTAGCCCGCCGTTAACTGTAGTCTTAGCAACAGTCTCCGAGCCACCGCGAACAACAGTTACAGCTACCGCTTGCATACCTTGATTGTTAGGCGGACTGAAGGCAAACCGCAAGATAATATCCGAGCGTCCAGTAGGTGTAGAATTCACGTCACCTACCTGCGTGATGTGAAATTGGTAGAGGGCTGTAGTGCTGAAATAATATTGATAGCGAGCTACAGACCTGGGATTTGAATTCATGGTAAATACTAAATCCCCGTCCGCAGCACCGGAGTTTTGGTCTTTTTCGCGATATACGTACAGGTCAGTTAAATTTACAGCGCGACCTTTGATATCTACTTCGCCGTCGTCGTGGTCGGAAGCGACAATTATCCCTGGAGTTAATAGAGCAATTAGAGCTACTTCAATAGCTAGTATGGTTCGGCGAATTTTTTTTGTGAGATTCACAGTTAGCACCTGTATTTCAATGAAATTTTTGCACAAATCAATGGTAAATAACCCGCATTCGCGGGTTTTACTTTTGTAGCAACAGGTTTTAACCTGTCAACCTGTCGGGCTTTGGGGCTGTTGCTGAGCCTTCTCCTATTGGAGGTATACGAAGGTTTGGCAATTTTGGATCTATGCTGCCAGATTAATTTATGTAAAAAAGTGCGTTATTGAGCATTTACTCGTTCCCGGACTATGCTTGGGAACGCCTGCTTGGAGACACGGCTTCCCTCGATCTAGTGGAACCAGAGTATCGCTTATATGGGTTTCCATGCTCTGCTTGGGAGCTAGCAGACAAAGCTTAGGAATGAGTTAATGGTGCTGGTTTGACTGTTCAGGCTCCGGGCATTTATTCTTTGTGCATAAAGCGGATTGCTAAGTGTCAAAAAAATTACTAATCAGGTGGTAAAATTCAAGATAACTTGGGATTTTTACAATTCAAAGCACGACAAAATTAGCCGGAAAAGGCATACTCCAGCTTGTACCCCCAACTTCAAACTTACAATTATGTTCTGTAGTGATATACGCCGAATTGTTAATTTTGGATCTGTGCCGTCAAAACAAAAATTTTGGGTACACTGAAATGACAGGCCAGAAGTCAGGCGATGAATCGCTGCTTTTAGTGCAGATTGCCCGGAAAGACCAAACGGCATTAGCTAAACTTTACGATCGCTACGGTCGCCCAAGTTATGCTCTCGCTTACAAAATCCTGGGTTCGGTAGAAGAAGCTGAAGAAGTTGTACTCGATGTTTTTTCCCAAATTTGGCAAAAAGCAGCAACTTACGATCCTTCTCGCAGTCGAGCAGATACCTGGTTGTTCATGCTTACCCGCAGTCGTTCCCTCGATCGCCTGCGAGCGATCCAGCGAACAGTCCGGGCGGCTGAAGCTTGTCTGGAAGATGCTAAAGTACCCATCTCTAGCGTTGCAGAACCGATGGAAGATGCAATGTTTAAAGAACGCAGGGAACAAGTCAAAGCAGCCTTAGAAAAACTGCCAAAGGAACAGCAAGAGGCGATCGAACTAGCCTACTACCAAGGATTGACTTGCGCGGCGATCTCAACTAAAACTGGTATCCCGACAGGTACAATCAAAACCAGAATTCGGTTGGGTATTTCCAAATTGCGTCAAGCTTTGAGCGAAGAATTTTAGAGAGTCAAAAAACAAAATTTAAGTTGTTGAACATCAATCTAAAATTATGGCATCTCCAATCATCCATCTTGAGTGCGAGGGCAGTAGACAAATCTGAAATTTAAAATCAACCTAGGCTGAATTAAAATTAATCGCGGAAAACAGATGGAAATGATGCCAGACGAGGAATATAACATCCTTGCAGCCCTTCAAGCTCTCGATATCCTCGACGAGTCAGAACGTGGCGCATTTGCAGAGAAATTGAAAGAGTCCGCACAAATTAAAAGTGAATTAGCTACTTTGGAAGCAACAATTGCCGCGATCGCCTACACAGCCCCCCCAGTTCCCGTCGCACCCGACCTCAAAAACCGCCTGTTCCAGCGCATAGCAGAACGGCCGCCAACCCCGGTAGAATCAGTCAATTTAAAGCCAATTGTTACTTGCCCAACAGAGAACAATACTCCATCTTTAATAGTGCGATCGCACGATGTCAAATGGAAATCTTATGGAGTTCCGGGAGTCTCGTTTGGCAAGCTTTATATTGACAAAAAAAAGCGCGAAATTACCTGCTTGATGCGACTAGAACCGGGAGCAACATTTCCCCTGCACCGACACGCTGCCTCGGAGGAAGTTTTTGTATTAGAAGGAGACTTAATTGTAGAAGGGGAAATTTGCCATCACGGCGACTACATTCGATCGGTTCCCGGTTCCACACATTCGCCCCTCACACGAGGGGGATGTTTGCTGTTAATGAAAACTTCGCTAGACAACGAAATGTTCGTATGATATTATGTCGGTTGATTTTCCTGCAATGATTTCTTGTCGGTTAGTCGGGGCTGGTTTATGTATGCCAATTTTTAGTAGAAATTAGAGAGTGTTGGTGAAACTAGCTTTTCCAAGTATTTCGTCGGTTAATTTCCCTGACTCGCTCTAACTCAAGAACGCCATATTGCTCCGCATTATGCGGTTAAAAATCCCAAGTATATCACGTAATTACCATGCTAAATTACTCGCGTTTAACTGCTTTTCTGTCCGCGGTTATTATACAATTTGTACCCAGCAACCAAAGCGCGATCGCCCAAGAACGCGAAGGATGTTTTCTTGTTAATTCAGTGGGAGAAGTAATTAACTTAAATTTGTTGTGTTCGCCTCAAGAAGCAGACATTAAGCTGACAGGAAACGATGGCAAATTTCTCGAAGACTACAAACGCTTAGCAAAAAGCTACTCTCCCGAAGCCACGGATAATTTACTGCAAGCAATCCAAAGGGCGCCCGGTCAAAAAATTGCGGCCGCTAAAAGAATGTGTGCGGAAGCAAAAGCGGGAGTTTCTCTGCCGGAAGTTAAATTAAGAGCGATCGGGCAAGCTGTCAGTATCGAAAATCCCACTGTCAAAGAAAGTTTTCTGGCGGATGCCGATATTATTACCACTCTTGCCGCCAACCATTATTGCCCGGAGTTAGCCAGTAAGTAATATCATGAAATTTGGAGAGACACGCTAAGCGAGCATCTCAGTTTTGCTTTTACTATCCGTGTGCGATCGTCCCCCTCCCACTCGTAAAAAATACTTGTTACAAAACTGAGATGTTCCCCACGGTAATGCCGCGTCTCTAGTTGCAGTTACAATATTAATTGTCCTCTTGTCGCGCAACGATCCATGAAATTACCAGACATGAGATGAAACATTTAAAATCAAGTTCCGCCGACTTGCGGGATTTATTCAAAGACAGCATTACAGTTAAATATCTCGCGGAACCGCTGAAATCTGTCCCCGCTTGCGATGATGCAGCCAAATTGCGATCGTGGATGGAAGCCCGCGATTTTGACGTGCTCGGTATTGAAGAAAAGGGCACGGTTTGCGGCTATGTAGAACGATCGCACTTAGGTAAAGGCAAGTGCAGTGACTACCAGCAAATTTTTCACCCCTCACAATTAATCGCCGCTTCGACTCCTTTGATGGAATTGCTGCCGCTGCTGCGAGAAAAACCGAGATTATTTGTATTAGAAAGCAACAGGATCAACGGTATCGTTACCTGTGGCGATTTGCAAAAAGCACCGGTGCGGATGCTGCTGTTTGGATTGGTGACGCTTCTGGAAATGAATTTATTGCGGATCGTGCGGATTTACTTTCCCCAGGATTCTTGGCAAAAATTGCTTAAGGGCGATCGCATTTTAGCAGCAAAACACCTGTGGGAATTGGGGCGATCGCGAAATGAAGCAATTGACTTAATCGATTACCTGCAATTCTGCGACAAGCGAGATTTAATCCTGACTTCTGCTGAAATAGTCGATCGGTTGGGGCTCAAATCCAAACGCTACGGGGAGCGTTTTTTAAAGTCAGCAGAAGCATTGAGAAACAAATTAGCTCACGCTCAAGATTTAATTAACGGTTCTTCTTGGCCGGAAGTAATTTTTTTAGCTCAGGAAATAGAAGCGCTTTTGCAGCGTTGCGAAGAAATTGAAATGGCCACACCTAATAAAGCTGAGAGCATTTAAAAAATCAGAAAGGTTCGAGACTAAGGAATGAAAAATCAACAACTTGCACAATTAAACCCCAGAAGCCTTGATCCAAGGGAAACTATTGCTCTATTAGTCACCTTCTTTATTTTTCATTACTTAGCAATTAGGAAGCTAATTTAACGGTAAATTCCGAAAAATTCAGTAAAAACGATCTGCAACTTTTCCAGAACTCCGACTTCAAGAGAGTGCCGACTTCTTTAAGCAGTCGGCACTATATATATTAATCTCTCTTACGAGCAACAATGTGAAAAATATGCCAGTGTTTTTCCTCGCCTAGCGCCGTTACTCCAGGATGTTCTTCTTCGTCAAACCACTCAATCTCAAAGGACTTTAGCAGCACTTGAATTTGTTCGCGAGTATGATGAGTGCGATCGGGATAAACAGCCCATGAGTCGCGATCGCCAAACAATTGACCGCAGAAATATCCTCCTGGATTTAGCGATGTCACGATCGTTTCCCAAAGATGGGGGAAATCGGCGGGCTGACAAAAAGGAAGGCAAAAACTGGCATTGATTAGATCGATCAATTGAGGCAAAGTTAAGGTTTCAAAACGCATCAATTGAGTTTGCAGCAGATCGCGTTGAATCGGACGATCCAGCAGGCGATCGAAGGCATTTTGTTCCCTGTCAATCGCTAAAACCCGCCAGCCTCGACGCAGGAGTTCCACCGTATCTCGTCCATCGCCACAGCCTAAATCTACAGCGAATCGAGGACGATCGAGCAACGGTTCCGTGTCAAAAATTGACAAGGCTTTCAGCAAAGTTTCATGCGGCGGGCGACCTTCCACCGCTTGATAGTAAGTCACCCAATTCTGTTTCATCTTCTTCTTCCTCCTCTACAAATTTCCCCTCTTCTTCTGGCTCTTAATTTTTAATTTTTAACTGCCGATTAGTATACTGAGGAACCCACCCTTGAGCAGTTGTGTAATACTGCAAGGCTTTCAAGTACAGCGACGGAGTGAGATAAAACCAATGTTCGGTATTGGCAGGCACTTTAATATATTCTTCAGCTTGCAGCATTAGTTGTACCTGAGAGCCGTTAGAATACACAAACCCAAAAACGCATTCCCCAGCTAAAATGTGAAGAACTTCTGCATCTGTGTGGGTATGAGTGCGATGGCTTTGAGTCATCAGCGCGTAAATCTGCTGCGAACCTGGATGCAGCACTTTTAAGTCGCGCCACCGATATCCGCTGGCGCGCTTGAACTGTTCAAACTCGCTATTAAATGCTGCGAGAATCTGCTGTTTTTCTGTAACATTGAGAATGTCTTGAACGAGCAGTTCTTGAAACGCCGGATTTTCGTTTGTGGGCAGGGAATCGATCTCAATATTTAAAACTGCCAGTTGACTCGCGATCGCCCGGATATCCGTATATGTTCTACCGTCTTCTAGTTGCAGAACAGCCATATTACCACCTAATGTGTTGAGCTTTGAGGGAAATTTAGTTTCCATTTTTTAAGCTGCTGTTTTAAGCTTTCGTCAAAAACTAAACTCCTGCTTATTTTCAATAATAGCCGATCGCTAAAATTCCATCTCCTGCCTCGCCCATCATCAAAGCAATACCACCCATCAAATAATTTTGGGGGTTTTTTAACTTTTATTTAATAACATTTACTGGAGTTAATGTAAGGTGGGCCATAAGCACCGCACAGCTTAACTAAAAACTCACAACTTTCAACTAAAACAGCAGGAGTCCCGCAATCTAACGGTACTTCGTTGAGTGACGGGAGGAATGCGCGTGAGGCGTACCCGCTGAACAAATTATCTCTAAACGCAACAGAATTTCTTCAATAAGTGATACCATCCTGTCATGAAACAAGTCCTGACAGTATCTTGCAAGCTCCAAGTAACACCTGAGCAGTCCATCAAAATTGATGCAACCCTTCAGGCGTTCGCGAATGCTTGTGAATATGTGAATCAAACTGTGTCGCCCACCTTGACAAATGAACTGGCGATGCAATCCTTGATATATCACGATGTCAGAGATATGTTTGGACTTTCGGCGCAGTTGGCAATCCATGCTATTAGACGGGTTTCTGGTAACAGAAAAACAGCCAAAAAAGATGGGAAGTCGGTTAACAAATTTGCTCCTACTAGCGTCACTTACGATGCCCGTATCTTTTCTTTCAGGGAAAAAGATTGGACAGTAAGTGGGAGCATCCCAGTTTTGCAATGAGTATAAATACTGAGATAATTGCCTTGCCAAGTTGATGGCATAATAGAAAGCAA